>CAVBLW010000009.1:0-31212 GCA_963596085.1 Bacteroidaceae bacterium
AGAACCGATTGACATACCTGCATCATTTATTAAAACTTTTATCTGCGGATTATTTGTTTTTAATTTTTTTTCCAATGTTTTGAAGCTATTCATATCAGCCATATCCATAGGAATAAGGATTGTGTGTTTATCCGGATATTTTTCTGCAACCTTTTTCAAGCGTTCTTCACGGCGGGCAATCAGCCACAGTTCATCTATTTCGGGAAATAATTTTGTAACGGCATCAACATAGCAAGCACCAAGTCCTGATGACGCTCCGGTTATAATTGCAATACTCATAGAAGTACTCTCCTTTATACAAGTGAATAAAATTAGACACTTGTAAAATTACTGACTTCACACTATACTGTAACCGGAAACAAAACAAGTGACAAATGAACATACTTGTTTAAAGTTGGACAAATATTGAATTTTGCAAAAGGAATGAGTTATGAAATACGATATTACAAAGCCATTAACAAAGGGAGCAAAGCGAACGCTTGGGGCATTCAGTAGGGAAATGTTTATGCTTTTGTCTGAGAAATCCTTTGAGGAAATCACAGTCGGTCAGTTATGCGAAGCAGCACAATATCCCCGTGCAACATTTTATAATTACTTTGATGATAAATATGATTTGCTTGCTTACTGCTGGCAGACACTAGCTGAACAAGTAGGATTTAGTGATTATCATCATGCCGAAGAAAATGAAATGCTATACCTTTATTTTGACCGAATTTATGTTTTTACAAAACAAAATGAAGCTGTTATACACAAGGTTCTTTTGCATAACAGCGAGGTTGGGTATATGTTTTCAAGTTTTAGAAATTTTTTGAATGACAAAATGCGTTTTATATTTAAAAGTTGTCCTGATGCAATGCAAAAAGATATTCCGAATGAGCTGCTGGCAGACCATTATAGCAATACATTGTTTCTTGTATGGCAGTGGGCAACAATAAAGAAATCTGATTGTACAAAAGAACAGGCACATAAATATCTTCGTTTATTAGTCGGCAATTTGTGAATTTCTAATCCTATCCTTTACGAAAAGGAGTGAAAGGACTTATTGTAGCACTGTTAGAAGATTATAATATCGCACCTTATGACTCTGCTTTATTATTGCCTATAGTGTTTTGCCCACACTCCTAACCCTGCCAAATTTATTGTAATTATATTGTGGCGTGATTTTAAATACAGAAAAAAAGGCTCTGACCTTTTATAGTCAAAGCCTTAATTGCCTCTTTACTATGCCTTATAATCTTTTATTTATTGATTTTAATTATTGCCTTATGTAGCGCTAGAAAACAGAGGCACTTTTTTTATTCAATAGGTTCAGCTTGTAAATGATCTTCAAACCAATGAAGGAAATCATTTTGGATTTGCACATAGTTGGTTTCATTTAAAAGTTCATGACGATCTTTTTCATAAAGATTGAAGCTTAAGTCATGAATCTTTACTTTTGTTAATTGATCATAAATCTTTTTAACACCTAAACCAAAATTTCCGATTGGATCATCGGCTCCACTGGCAAGTAAAATAGGCAGTTCTTTTGGAAGATCGGCATCGTGTTTATTGACATATTCAATGGTTTTAAATAAGGTGTAGTACCCATTGAGAGTAAATTCGAAGCTAGTCCATGGATGCGCATTATAGGCATCGACAATTTTTTCATCTTTTGTCAGCCAATCATTATCGGTTCGTGCCGGTTCAAATTTTTTATTGGCCGAACCAAGCGTTAAATTGTAGAGAATCTTGCTTCGATCCATCCATCCTTTCGTTTTTGCAAGACTTTGACAAAGCGCTTGGGCACTTTTTAAGACGGGTAAAGAATAATAACCACTTCCAGATAAAACTAAACCAGTAATTTGATTACCATACATTTGTGCATATTGATGTGCTAAAAAAGAGCCCATACTATGTCCAAAGATAAAATATGGAAGATTTGGGAAACGAACCTGTGTCATTGCTTGTAGTGTGTGAATATCTTCAATTAAACATTCGTTTCCATTGGGCGCAAAATAGCCCAATTGATCGGTATGGCTTACCGAACGACCATGGCCTAAATGATCATTTCCAATCACATAGAATCCATGTTCATTTAAAAAATTCGCAAAGCGATCATAACGATCGATGTATTCAACCATGCCATGTACGATTTGTACAATACCTTTGATTTCTGTATTGGGTTTCCATTCTGTAACATGAATATTTGTTTGTCCATCTTTTGATGGGAAAGTAAATTGATTTTTCATACGATAACTCCTTAACTCTATTGTAGCACTATCGTGTTATAATGGAGATGAAAACGTATACATTTTAGGAGAAAAAGTATGGAAACTTATATGATGGCCCTCGATTCAGGTACGACATCGAATCGTTGTATTCTGTTTAATCATGAAGGACAAATAATATCTGTTGCACAACGCGAATTTAGCCAATTTTATCCAAAGCCTGGTTGGGTAGAACATGATGCTAATGAAATTTGGGCAAGCCAATTAGGGGTTGCGGTAGAGGCAATGCAAAAAGTGAATATTGAAGCCAATCAAATTCAAGGAATTGGAATTACCAATCAAAGAGAGACGACCGTTGTATGGGACAAAGAAACGGGTGAACCGATTTATCATGCGATTGTATGGCAATGTCGTCGTACAGCTGCATATTGTGATTCTTTGGTTGAAGCTGGTTATTCCGATTTCATTCGGAATAAGACCGGATTATTAATCGATGCCTATTTTTCTGGTACAAAATTAAAATGGATCTTAGAAAATGTTCCAAAGGCAAGAGAAAGAGCCGAAAAAGGAGAACTCTTATTTGGTACGATTGAGACTTGGTTGATTTGGAAATTGACAAAAGGACAAGTTCATGTAACAGATTATTCAAATGCATCCCGTACAATGATGTTTAATATTCATACCTTAGAATGGGATGATGAAATTTTAGAACTTTTAAATATTCCAAAATGCATGTTGCCAGAAGTTAAACCTTCAAGTTGTATTTATGGAAAAAGTGATGCTTCTTTATTAGGTGATGAAATTCCGATTGCCGGTGCAGCAGGGGACCAACAATGTGCTTTGTTTGGACAAGCTTGTTTTCAAAAAGGAGATGTAAAAAATACCTATGGAACCGGTGGCTTTCTATTAATGAATACAGGCAATGTCCCCGTTTTATCAAAAAATGGTTTAGTGACAACCATTGCATGGGGACTCAATAATCAAATTACCTATGCGCTCGAAGGTTCCGTTTTTGTAGCTGGAGCTGCGATTCAATGGCTCAGAGATGAATTGCGTATTTTAGAATCCAGTGGAGATAGTGAATATTATGCCAAAAAGGTAAAGAATACCAATGGTTGTTATGTTGTGCCGGCTTTTACAGGTTTAGGTGCTCCTTATTGGGATCCTTATGCACGTGGTGTGATTGTTGGCTTAACACGTGGTGTCAATAAAAATCATATTATACGAGCAACGCTTGAGTCATTGGCTTTCCAAGTGAATGATGTGATCCGAGCAATGGAGGCAGATTCAAACCTTCCTTTATCACAATTAAAAATTGATGGTGGGGCTTCAGCCAATAACTTATTAGCGCAAATGCAAACGGATTTTAGTCGTGCACCGGTTTTACGTCCAAAATGTGTGGAAACAACGGCTATGGGTGCTGCTTATTTAGCTGGTTTGGCGGTTCAATATTGGCAAAGTTTAGATGAAATTTGTGAAAATTGGCAAATGGATCAATTATTTACACCAGTTATGACTCTTGATGAAGCCAATCGACAAATTGAAGGATGGAAAAAAGCGGTTCAATGTGCAAAAGGTTGGGCAAGGGATTAAAATAGAGCAAGAGGTGCTTATGATTTATACAGTTACATTTAATCCATCGATTGATTATATTTGCCGGGCTGAACATTTTAAGGCTGGTCAGATCAATCGAACAACTTATGAAAAATTTCTTCCAGGTGGTAAAGGAATCAATGTTTCCATTGTTTTAAAAAATTTAGGTATGGAAAGTCGAGCCCTTGGCTTTGTGGCTGGTTTTACCGGAAAAGAAATCCAAAATGCTTTGGATCAATATGGTGTTGAAAATCAAATGATTGAAGTCAGTGAAGGACTTTCTCGTATCAATGTGAAGATGAAATCGGATGAAGAAACCGAAATCAATGGACAAGGGCCAAAAATTCATAGGGAAGACATTCAAAAGCTTTTTAAACAATTGGATGCACTCACAAAAGATGATTTATTGGTTATCTCAGGCAGTGTTCCAAATACCCTTCCGAGTGATATTTATGAACAGATTATGGAGCGACTTTCATCAAAAGAAATTCCAATTGTGGTTGATGCTGAAAAGGATTTATTAAAAAAGGTTTTAAAATATCATCCCTTTCTAATTAAACCCAACAATCATGAATTGAGTGAATTCTTTCATAAAAAGATTGAAAGTAAAAGGGATTGTTTGTTCTATGCAAAAAAGTTACAGGATTTAGGGGCACGAAATGTCTATGTTTCAATGGCAGCTTCGGGGGCTGTTTTCTTAAGTGAAGAAGGCATTTCGTATCAAGCTGATGCACCAAAAGGAAAATTAATTAATTCCGTTGGTGCTGGTGATTCAAGCGTTGCAGGTTTTTTAAGTGCTTATTTGAAAACCGGTGATTATCGATTTGCGTTTTATCAAGGTGTTTGTGCCGGCAGTGCAAGTGCATTTAGTGAAGACTTGGCAAGCGAAAAAGAAGTAAGTCAATTAATGAAAGCGATGAACGTGTAGAAAGACTACACGTTTTTTTGGGATATGTTAGAATTGAACTATGGGAAGTTATCAATCAAATCAGTGCTGGCAAGAAATTCAAAGTTTTCTGCCTTTACGAAATCGCTTAACGGATGATATTCAATTAAGAGAAGAAGCTGTTTATTGTGGGGACATTCAAATCCATTGTGATGTATATCAACCCAATTATTTTAAAGGGACTTTGATTCTCTTTCATGGAATTTGTGGGAATGGTCGTTTAATGTCTTTTTTAGCTGTTCCTTTTTATCGTTTGGGGTATCGTGTGATTTGTCCGGATTTACCTTTATATGGATATACAGAGACGGCAAAAAACATTACTTATCAAGATTGGATTGCTTGTGCAAAAGAAGTTGTATCTTATTATCATATTGAAAATACCTTTTTGTTTGGGACAAGTCTGGCAGGAACTTTAGTGTATCAAATAGGGGCTTTATGTAAAGAAGTCAATGGTGTGATGATGACTTGTTTATTGGATTTGAATGTAGAAGCAATTTGTAATGAAATCTTAAATGGAACAATGATGGATCGATGGTTGCTTTCAAGTTCTTTGCCAAAATTATTAAAACGCAAAAAAGTAAAGATAGATACACTTCTTTCATTGGATGGAATTTGTAATAACGAGCAAATTTTAGAACGTATGATAAAGGATAAACATGCGGCTGGAACTAAGGTTTCTTTTGAATTTTTGAGAACCTTATTTCATCCGCAATTACCAGATCCAAGTTGTTATCCCGTCCCTTGTTTATTGATGCATCCGGAAAAAGATCGATGGATTGATTTTAAATATTCTGAGCAATTGTATTATCAAATAAAGGCTAGTAAACGGATGGTCGTCATTGAAGGGGCAGGGCATTTTCCCATTGAAGCAATTGGTTTAAGTCAAATCCAATTAGAGATGTTGAAGTTTATGAAGGAGTTTAGCGTATGATTGAAATTAAAGATTTTTGTAAAGAGGATATAAAAGGAGCAATTCAAATTTGGAATGAAATCGTTGATCAAGGGTTAGCTTTTCCACAAATGGAAGCATTAAATGAAGAAAGTGGTCTTGCTTTCTTTCAATCACAAACGAAAACAAGATTGGCTTTTTTAAATCAAGAGCTTGTTGGACTTTATATTTTACATCCCAATAATGTAGGTCGTTGTGGACATATATCGAATGCAAGCTATGCGGTTTCATCTTCTTATCGCAAAAAAGGGATTGGTGAAGCCTTGGTTAAGGATTGCTTAGTACAAGCTAAGGCATGCGGCTTTCGCATTCTTCAATTTAATGCAGTTGTTGCGAGCAATCAAGCGGCTTTAAATCTGTATAGAAAATTAGGATTTAAGGCTTTAGGTACCATTCCGGATGGTTTCTTATTAAAGAATGGGGAATATGAGGATATCATTCCACATTATATTTCATTGGTTTGAGTAAATAATTTAAGGAGACAGTATATGGAGTTTGAAGCAAAACGTTCAATTATTGCACCCGAAGGGGTTTTTATCATTGGAACTTATGATTCGGATACGATGATTCCGAATTGTATGAATGCAGCTTGGGGTGCACAAAGTGATTTTGATGAAATTACCTTATTTATAGGGAAACATAAAACAAGTGAAAATCTAAAGAAAACGAAGGCCTTTACGCTTGCTTTTGCAACTGTGGATACACTAGAAATATCCGATTATTTTGGCTTAGAAAGTGGTCAAAATGTGAATAAAATTGAAAAAGCAGGCTGTCATACGCATCCTTCAAAGCATGTCAATGCACCCATTATTGAAGAGTATCCGGTAACGCTTGAATGTCAAGTGAAGTCTTATGATGAAGAAAGTGAAATACTTGTTGGTAAGATTCTTGCTATGCAAGTAGATGAAGCTTGTTTAAGCAATGGAAAAGTTGATTATGATAAGTTAAAACCGATTACTTATGATATTTCGACCAATACCTATCGAGTGATTGGACCCGTTGTAGGGCATGCTTTCAAAGATGGTTTGTCCATAAAGAATAGGTAGTGAAGATATGAAAAAAATATTAAAAGGAATCTTAGGAATCGTTGGAATTTGTATTCTAATTGTTGCCATCTATGTGGCTTATGTATTTGCGAGTTATTATCGCGTGGAAGATAAAACGAACTTATCGGTTCGTCAATTTTCCAACAACAAACAAGTTGAAGTGAACCAAGCTTATCGGATTGCGAGTGCCAATCTTGGATTTGGCGCCTATAGTGATGATTATTCCTTCTTTATGGATGGGGGAAAGTATTCCAGAGCTTTTAGCAAATCGGCTGTGAAGGAAAATATCAAAGGCTCATTAAAGTCTTTACAATCGTTAAATGCGAATTTTGTTTTATGTCAAGAAGTTGATTTAGATGGAACACGAAGCTATCATGTGGATGAAGATGCTATTCTTCAAAAAGGATATGATAATTATTCTTCGACATGGGCACAAAATTATGATTCACCGTATTTGTTTTATCCATTTTTAAGTCCACATGGTAAAAATAAATCCGGTTTAACAACGCTTTCACAATTTCAAATTCAGAAAGCTTTACGTCGCTCTTTACCGATTGAAACTGGTTTAAGTAAGTTCATTGATTTAGATCGTTGTTATTCAAAGCAAGTGATTCAAACCAACAATGGAAAATCCTTAATTTTGTATAATGTGCACTTATCAGCCTATACAACCGATGCATCGACTTCAAATAAACAATTGATTCAATTGTGTAAGGATATGAATCAAGAAGCCAAAAAAGGAAATTATGTGATTGCAGGTGGAGATTTTAATAAATCTTTAATTGATAATTCAAAGGAAGTCTTTAAAAATAAGACGGTCGATGATTGGGCTAAGGCAATTGATCAAAATCTGATTTCGGATGCTTTGCGTTTGGTTGCACCTTATGATGAAGACAATCCAATTCCTTCTTGTCGAAATGCGAATGAAGCTTATAATAAAAAAACAGCCTCTGTTTATTTGATTGATGGTTTTATTGTTTCCGATAATGTACAAGTACAGACGGCAAAAGTGAAGGATAATCAATTTAAATATAGCGATCATAATCCGGTTTATATGGATTTTTCATTAAGTGAATAAGGAGTATTTATGGAAGTAGTAAAAGTTAAGATACATTCAGATTTGCGTAAAGAAGGACAAATCTATCAAGTGAGTGACGAAGTTGAACAAGAATTAGAAATGAATCAAGATGGAAAGGTTTCTTTACATGCATTGAGTCATGAAGGACTTCCTTGTTGGGAAGAAGAAAAAGAAATGAGTGAAGAAGATGCCAAAGAAATCTTGCATTTAATTTCAATTTATTTAGAAAATCCAAATCAAATCAAGGATAACCATGTTGGACAATGGACTTTAGAAGCAAGTTATGCGGATGGCTCGATAAAAAAAGTAAGTGGACCGATGCTTGGAAAAGTAGAAGCCAATGGAATTGATTTAACGCAATTGATTCGCAAAAAATGTCCTTTTTTATCCTTGGGTGTTTTTGATCAAACCGATTCTTTATAAAGATGTGCAAAAGGCACATCTTTTTTTTAAATGATTTGAATTAATGAAACAGTTTACGTATAATTGAAAAGGTTTTCAGGAGGAAATAATGAAAAAATATGAAAAGCGAAATATTCTTTTCTTTATTATCAGTTATGTCATTAATAATTTAGCAAGTGGTGTTTTATATGATACCTTTGTGAATTATTTACAAGAAGTGCAAGTTTCAATCGCAACTTCCTTTTGGGCTTTTTATGGCTATGCGACTTTTATTAGTGCGCTCTTAATGCTTTTAGTTCCTAAAATTGGATATAAAAAGCTTTTACTCTTTTGTTCGCTCTCTACATCCTTTGCGTTTTTTGGAGTTGTTTTTATGCAAAAAGTTATCATTTTATATCTTGCAACCTTATTGGCCTTAGTTGGTGTACAGCTCCATTTTATTATGTTGAGTCCTTTTATTGCTTGTTACAGCGAGCATTTAGGAAAAGAAGGCATGAATTGGTACACAAGAACGTATTATATGGGATATATTGGATATTTTCTAGCAACCTATTTAGGGGGTGCATTGGTAGTTAAGGCTTTTGCGCATTTTGCTCAAATTCCTTATGGCCTAGCACAAGAGAAAACGCGCTATATCAGTGAAATGACAGCGGACATGTATCAATACTATATGCAAGGTAATGAGACGGTCTTATTTTTTGTGGGTTGTATTGCCTTAGCATCGATTCTTCCGGTTTTATTAATCAAAGAACGAAAGGAAGATTATCAAAAAGAAAATGAAACGCATATTTCTTTAAAAGAAAAGTGGCAAGGTTATGGCAAACTTTTATTGAATCGTTCTGCACGTACCTATTTGATTTATTGGGCCTTGATTTCTTTTGCGATGGGTTTATTTACATCGTATTATACGGTTTATTTAAATCGAATCTTACATATTGATAAAGCAACGTCTTCTTTAATGGTTTCGATTTCCTATATAGCGATTGTAGTTTTTATGTTTTTTACACCAAAATGTGCAGAGAAATTGGGTAAGGTGGGAACCATCTTTTTTACGCTAGTTGCATCGATTCCGTTTATGCTTTTGATTGGTTTAGGAAATCATTTTGGGAATTTTGTTGTACCGGTTGTCGGCTTTGCACTCTTTGTGCGAGCTGGTTTAGCCAATTTGTCGAGTCCTGTTGATAGTTCCTTATCGATGGATGTCGTTCCAAAGGAAATGCGTCCGATTTATACATCGCTGGTTAATTTTGTTGCAGGGATTATTAGTATCTTAAGTGGACATTTTACAGGATCATTTCTATTTGTAGAGCAATCGGGCTATCAAAAGGCTTATTTTATTGCTGCAATTTTATATGCTTTGGCAGCTTTTGTTCTTTATCGAGGGTTACATCCCTTTAATCATAAAGAAAATCAAATTGTTGAATAAAGGAAGGAGAATTTATGAAAAATTTATTGAGCAAACTTGGTTTTGGTCAAAAATTCGCTAAGAATTTTTGGGCAATTATCATTGTCGCATTTGGAGGAGCGATTATTTATGGTCTACCTTATTTTCGCTTTGATTACTATGATGCATATCTTGCAACCTATCACTTAACGAATACACAAATGGGGGTATTTGGAAGTATCTTAGGTATTTTTGGTATGATTTCTTATTTGTTTGGAGGTGTTGTTGCCGATCGTTTTTCAACACGTATGATTTTAACGGTTTCACTGATTGGAACGGGTCTAGGAGGCTTTGTTCATTTATTGCCTTTAAACTATTATCAATTGTTAGTTTTGTATGCATTTTGGGGGATTTCGAGTTTATTTGCGTTTTGGCCTGCATGTATTAAAGCTGTGCGTATCTTATCGGATTCAGATGATCAAGGAAAAGCCTATGGATTCTTTGAAGGTGGACGTGGAATTGGTGCTGCTTTAATGGCAATGGGTGCCGTATTCGCTTTCCGCGTAGGGATTGGAAGTATCAATGATGAAGTAGCTGGTATGAAAGCTGTTATTGTTTATTATTCAGTTCTTACGATTGCGATGGGTATTTTCTGTTTCTTTACAGTTAAAGATGGAAAAATGGAAGTTGGTGAACGCATTTCCTTTAAAGGGATTGGTCAAGTTTTAAAAATGCCTGCAATTTGGATTATTAGTTTTGTTACGTTCTGTAATTATGTCTTTACTTTATCGTTGTATTATTTTACACCTTATGCCACTTCGATTTTAGGTGCGAGTGTTACTTTTGGGGCTACCGTTGCGGCTTTGAAACGTTGGTTCTCTTTGTTTGGAAATGTCGGTGGAGGATTCTTCTCAGATAAATTTGGTACGGGAAATGCTTTATTGATTTCTTTTGTGATCATGCTTTTAGGAACGGCTGGTATTTTGATTCTACCAACGAATTCAGGTTCAATTGCTTTATTTACTGTATTGTTTGTGATTATTTATGTTTTCTATAATGTAAATTATGCACAAACTTGGGCCATGATGGATGAAGGAGCTATTCCGGAAAAATACTCAGGTACAGCTGCAGGAATTATTTCGACGGTGGGTTATTTACCTGAAATCTTTGTATCGGTTTTAGCGGGTATTCTAATTGATCAAAATCCAGGTGTTGGTGGATATCGTCAATTCTTTGGCTTTTTAATGGCTATGTTAGCTTTAGGTGCTGTATTTGTCCTTATTTGGAAATCTTATTTAAAAAAGCACCCAAAAGAAATGAATAAATAGTATGGAAACATTGTTTGAAAAGGTATTTGTTGAAACACCAGTTGATACGGATTGTGATGGACAATATGACTTGATTGCAGTCTATATTAAAAGACCACTTTTAAATGAAAAAGTTCCAGCAATGTTTGTTGCCAATCCTTATATGCTTCATTGCAATGAGGATTGGTATGATCTTTATGATGTGAATGCGGATATTAAAGCGTATCCAACGCAAAATATTACGGAAGAACAGATAACTTTTATTCCTAAAGATTTACCGAATTATCCAAAGAAGCAAGCTTTAAAGGAAGTACAAGAAAATCCGATGGATGAACCGGATCCAAGTGAATATGAATGTATTTCTGATTTATATGCGCATTTGATTGAAAGAGGATATGCGGCTGTTTTTAGTGGTGGTCTAGGAACAAAAGGTTCACAAGGGATTACATTGACTGGAAGCCACGAAGAAATATTGGCTTTTAAATCCGTTATTGATTGGCTCAATGGGCGTGCGCGTGCTTTTACGGATTTAGAGCGAAACATTGAAATTAAAGCCCATTGGTGTACAGGCTCTGTTGCGATGTCTGCACGTAGTTATTTAGGAACAATGTGTATTGGTGTTGCAGCTACTGGTGTTGAAGGATTAAAGACGATTTTACCGGAAGCGGGTATTTCCAATTGGTATGAATATTATCGACACAATGGTTTGTGTTTGCCAGCAATGGATTGGCAAGGCGATGATATTGATATTTTGGCTAAGTATTGCTTCTCACGTGCACTTGATTTAGAAGATTTCAAAAGGATTCAGCCTATATTTGAGAAATCGCAAAGAAGGCTTCAAGAAGGAGCAGATCGTGAGTCAGGAAACTACAATCAATTTTGGGATGAGAGAAATTATCTAAAACATGCCGATCAAATCAAAGCATCGGTATTTATCCTACAAGGATTAAATGACTGGAATGTGAAACCAGATCAAGGCATTCGTTTATTTGAAAAACTACAAGAATTGAATAAAGATCGTATGATGTTGCTTCATCAAGGCCAACATATCTATACGTATCATTTAGAGGGAAGCCCTACGCTATCTTTGATTGATCGGTGGTTGGATTATTATTTGAAAGAAATTGATACAGGAATTCAAAACGAAGCTCGAATTCATATTGAAAGCAATGTCGATCAAAAAGATTGGATGAAAGAAAATGTATGGCCACCTTGTTCCTTCAAATCTTATCAAATGGAAAATCAAGGAATACAAAGCTTTATGGATGATTTATCTTTGACTTGTTATGATCGCAAAAAGAAAAATACGCAAGATTGGTTGAATGAATTGGTCTTAAAAAAGAATGGCTATTCTCTATCGTTCAATCTTGAAACTTTGAAGAAAGAATGTCGTTTTGCAGGAAGAGCGAAGGTCAGCTTTAAAGCACGAATTCAAGCTCCAACGGCTATTTTAAGTGCCATGATTGTAGAAAAAGGGAAACAGAAACGTTTAACCGATATTTTAGATGGAAATGAAAATATTTCCTTTACGTTTAAAGAAGAACAAGAAGAATCCGATTATTATGTTATTACTCGAGGATGGATGAATGCGCAAAATCGAACGAATAATTTTTCGAAAGAAGCCATTGATCCAGAGACCTGGTATTCTTATTCTTTTGAATTTGTTTCTAATGATTATACAATTCGTAAAGGGAATACTTTATCATTGATTCTTTATGGCATGGATGTGGATCAAACACAATTACCGTATCAAAAAACCAAAATTGAAATTGATACAGAATCGATTCTTTTAGAATGTCCAATACAATAAAAAACCAATCCTTTCGATTGGTTTTTTATGTGCTTTCTTTTCTTTGAAAAGAGACTTGGCTAAATAAAATAGCGAGAAACATTAAAAAACAGCCTGCAATTTCAATTGATGATAATTTTTGATTGAGAATGACCCATCCACCTAAAGCCGAGAAGACACTTTCTAAACACATGGCAAGACTTGCGATGCTTGGATTTAAGTCCTTTTGACCAATAATTTGGAGGGTATAGGCAATACCAGTAGAAAAGATTCCAGCATATAAAATAGGAATCAATGCTTCTTTTAGATTGCCAATGGAACTTGCTTCAAAAGGTATACATAAACTCGCTAAAATAGAACAAGTTAAAAATTGCATGCCAGATAATAAAATAGGGTGACAATTTTTAACAAAATGATTGACCGATAGAATTTGTGCCGCAAATAAGAAAGCACAAATTAAGGTATACCAATCTCCAATTGTGATGTTCGTGATTGAACCATGAATACAAAGAAGATACAAACCGATTAATCCAATGAATATGGAAATCCAAGTTTGACTGTTTGGCTTATGGCCAATAAAGACAGAAAAAATCGGAACAATCAACATATAGAGAGCTGTAATAAAGCCGGATTTAGCGGTTGTAGTTGTAGAAATACCAATTTGTTGGAACAAACTTGCTGAAAACAAGAAAAAGCCACAGCAGATTCCACCAAACAATAGTTCCTTTTTTTGTGATTGATTCAGTGGTGTTTTTTTAAACGTTTTAATCATTAAAGGACTAAGCGTGGCAAGACCTAACCAGCTTCGTGTGGCTAAGAAAGTAAAAGGGCCGACAGAGTCTGCACCGATACTTTGGGCAACAAAAGCCATCCCCCAAATCAAAGCAGTTAAGATTAAGAGTCCTAAATGAAACCATTCTTTTTTCTTCATGTTTGCTATTATAGCATAGGAAATAAGAGTGTGCATAACAAAGGAATGGTTAGAATGGAGCCTAACGTTGTTAGAAAGACACCAGCGCTTGCTAAATCTTTATGATAATCGTATTGATTGGCAATGATACTGACCATTGCAGCAGCAGGTAAAGTACCAGATAAGACCAATAATTGCTTCATAAAAGTTGAACAAGGCATGATTTTGGCAAAAAGAAAGAACAAGATGGGTAAAGCAATCAACTTGATTCCGGTATAAAACCATAACTTTTTGTTTTTAAAAATGGTATTCAATGGAATGAAACTCAGTGAAAGTCCAATGACTAACATACTTAATGGAATAGAGGCATTTCCAAGTTGTGTGCAAACGTAGGCGATGACTTCTGGAACAGGCCATTGAAAAAAGTAAATAAGTAAAGCAATGATTGAAAAAACAAGACCAGAATTGATCACTTGTTTCCAATGAAAGTTGGCTTTTTTATTTACTTGTTGAATGCCGTATAAGTAAAAGATGGCATTAAATGGCATATGTAAAAGGGAAAAGATAAACATCGCAAAATCACCATAAAGTGCACGAATAATAGGATATCCAATAAATCCTGTATTCGCAAAGATGCATAAGAGCTTATAAATTGAATGTTCTTCTTTTTTAAAAGCAAAAAAGACTTCGGCAATTACTAATAATAGGATATAAATGAGCCATCCCATCCATAGTGCTTGACTTACAATTGTGTTGTTGTCAGATGAAGTATTGGATAAGACAGCGGCAATAATTAAACAAGGATTAAAAACATTGGCTACTAACCAGGAGATTTGATTTGTTGCGGATTCGTCAATTTTCTTTCTTTTTCCAAGTTCATAACCAATCATTAAAAGAATGAATAGTTCAGCCATCGTTTTTATTAAAACAAAAATATCAATCATAGTTTTCATTATAGGCGAAAATAGATTTGATTGCATGAAATAATTCTTTGTGTTGTATAAACGCTTTCTTTTTTTAAAAAAATTATTATATATTTTGGTGATTTGTTTATTTTAGTGTAAACTATATGTATATGAATTCTTTGAATTGCGATATGGATTGAGGTGTTACTTGTGGAAAAAGATTACGAAAACATGATGGAAGAATTTGATGATATGGATGCGGATATCGAAGAAAAGAAAGCTTTGATTGAAGAAGCCAAACAAATTGATGAAG
Source organism: Bacteroidaceae bacterium (assembly GCA_963596085.1). Taxonomy (GTDB): domain Bacteria; phylum Bacillota_I; class Bacilli_A; order Erysipelotrichales; family Erysipelotrichaceae; genus Absicoccus. The sequence goes on from CAVBLW010000009.1 coordinate 14,830, forward strand.
ATGCAGATTGGAATACAATTTCGCGCACAATTAATGATTTAAAACGTCGTTGGAGACGCATTAATTATTCGGATTCAGCTTATGAAGATCAATTGCATGATGAATTTGAAAATGCAATTGATAAATTTTATGCCAAACGAGATGAAATCTATGACAAGAATAAAGCTTTGAAGGAAGATTTAATTGCTAAAGCAAAAGAAGTTAGTCAATCAGAACAATGGAAAGATGCTACTGAAAAAGTAAAATCTTTAATGGATGATTGGAAAAAGATTGGTACAGCTGGTAGACAAACGGATGATTCTCTTTGGGAAGAATTTAATGCGGCTCGTCAAAAATTTTATGATCGTAAACATGATCATTGGGAAGCAATGAATAGTCGTTTTGAAGAAGTGCGCAACATTAAAAATGATTTAATTGAAAAAGCGAAAGCTTTACAAAATTCGGATCAATGGAAAGAAACGACAGATAAGTATCGTGACTTAATGGATGAATGGAAAGCAGCTGGTAGTGCTGGACATGAATATGAAGATGCATTGTGGAAAGCATTCTGTGAAGCTCGACAAGTTTTCTATGATCGTCGAAGTGTCTATTATGATGAATTGCATGCACGTCAACAAGAAAATTATGAAAAGAAAAAACAATTGGTTCAACAAGCTCAATTAATTGTAAATACTGGATCTTATAGCCGTGAAAATACGGAAGTTATGAAAAACTTAAGTGTTGAATGGAAAGAGATTGGTTCATGTGGTCGTGATAAAGAAAATACGGTATGGACAGATTTCCGTTCAAAAATGGATACATATTTTGATGGATTACGAGCTTTCAATAATCAAAAACATGAAGATTGGAAAGAACGTATGAATCAAACAATTTCTTATAAGCAAGATCAAATCAACAACCAAAAACGTCAAATTGAACGTTTGAATAGTGATATGAATGGTTTGGTAAGTGAAAGTGATTTAGCTGGTATTGAAGAAGAAATTAAAGATAAAGAAAGCTATATTGCTCAACTTCAAAGCGAAATTGAAGATATTGAATCAAAATTAAATGAAGACTAAGAGTATTCTTAGTCTCTTTTTAGGAGTATATCTATGAAAAAAGTAAAATTAAATGAAGTCGCAAATACCATTATTGAAGCTTTGCCAAAAGGTATTTTATTGAATTCGAAATCGGATCAATTTAATAGCATGGTTATTGGATGGGGAAGCTTAGGTACGAATTGGAGTGTGCCAATCTTTACTGTTTATGTTCGAGAACATCGATTTACTCGTCATCAATTGGATGAAAATCCAGAATTTACAATTAGTATCCCTTTAGATGGTATTGATTCAAAAATCGCAAAGATTTGTGGAAGTCAAAGTGGACGTGATATCGATAAAGTCAAAGAAGCTGGATTGACTTTAGTTCCAGCGCAAAAGGTATCGGTAGAAGCGGTAAAAGAATATCCATTAACTTTAGAGTGCAAAATCATTCAAAAACAAGCGATGGATTTATCAACCTTAGAATCTTCTTTCTTAAGACATTATCCGCAAGATGTGGATGGTTTATCTACGGGATCGAATAAAGATACACATATTGCATATACTGCACAGATTGTAGATGCATACATTATCGAAGACTGAGGTAAAAGCTTTGTAAAATTTTTGTAAAGTTTTGTCACATTAATCATTTTTATTGTACATTACACTTGTAAAGTTTTGATAAACAAGGAGAAAAGAAAATGGAAATTATATTAGGGTTACTAGGTGGCCTAGCATTATTTTTGTATGGAATGCAAATGATGTCTGGTGGATTAGAAGCTGTTGCTGGTGACCGAATGAAGACCATCCTTGAAAAATTAACCGCAAATCGTTTTGTAGGAATTTTAGTAGGATGCTTAATTACGATGGTTATTCAATCATCAAGTGCGACAACTGTCATGGTTGTAGGCTTTGTAAATGCGCAAATGATGGCATTAAGACAAGCGGTTTGGGTTATTATGGGGGCCAATATTGGTACGACTATTACCGGGCAATTGATTGCTTTGGATATTGGCCAAATTGCACCAGTGATTGCTTTTGTCGGTGTTGCTTTGGTGGTTTTTGTAAAAGGACAAACCAAAAGACAAATTGGTGAAATCATTGCAGGTTTAGGTATCTTATTCTTAGGAATGAATATGATGTCGAGTGCGATGACACCATTACGGGATATGCCACAATTTGTTAATATTGTTGCAAATTTCTCAAACCCATTGGTAGGAATTTTAGTAGGTGCGGGCTTTACAGCTTTGATTCAATCTTCATCTGCTTCCGTTGGGGTTATGCAAGCTTTAGCTATTAGTGGTGTTGTTGATTTACATACGGCTGTTTATGTCTTGTTTGGTCAAAATATTGGTACATGTATTACAGCGGTCTTAGCGAGTATTGGTTCAAGTACAGAAGCGAAACAAACAACAATTATCCATTTAAGTTTTAATGTTTTGGGAACGATTATTTTTACGATTATTTGTATGCTTACACCATTAACCGATTGGGTTATGAGTTGGACACCAACAAATGCACCGCAACAAATTGCGAATATGCATACTTTATTTAATATTTGTACTACGATTTTATTAATTCCATTTGGATACAAATTGGCTGACTTTGCAGAAAAAGTTTTACCTGCTCCAAAAAAACAAGTGGAAACGGCTTTACAATTTATTCAACCAATTCCTCAATCCAACAAAATGGTTGGTTCTGCAGCAATCAATTTATTCCAAGTAAGTGATGAAGTGATTCACATGTTGGATTTAGCTTATGACAATATCCAAGAAGCCTTTAAACAATTGATTCATTTTTCCGAAGAGCGAAGTGAAGCTTTATTGAAACAAGAAGATTTAGTTAATACGTTAAATAAAGAAATTTCTAATTATATTTCGGAAGCTTTAACCAATCCGAATGTGAACCAAAATAGTTCACAAGCATTGGCTACATTCTATTTAACGCTTGTCCATATTGAACGTATGAGTGATTATGCGAAAAATATCAACTACCAAGCGAAAAAGGGAATTCAGGATCGTTTGCCAAAGGATGCGCAAGCAATCATTATGGAAATGTCGCAAATGACAAATGAAGGAAAACATTTGATCTTTAATTTGAAAAAGATTAAAGAAAATACACAACGTGTGCATCAATTAACACATGAATGGCGTAAATCACAAATTAAGGAAATTAAAGAAAATCAATTGGATACAGAAGCTGGTATTATGATGTCTCGAATCTTTAATGACTTCTTACGTATTAATGATCATGCGGAAGATATTGCCGAAGAATTTGATCGCATTGAAATTGAATTAAATGAAGATACGATTGAACAAAAAGTTGATTTACAAAGTGCAAATTAAGAGAACGTTTGTTCTCTTTTTTTTGTGTTACAATGTAGAAAATGAAAGGTGTTTGATTTTATGAAAAATCATAAATTTTTTGATCGTCCTATTTTAGGGATGATTTTAGGGCTGATTGTTGCTTTGTTTGGGATCGAGATTCTTGGTTATATCTTAGGTGTTGTTTTTAAAGCCTTTATTGCGAATGAACAAATGGCTTCTTCTTTAGGGCTTATTATTGTTTCAATTCTTTGGCTTTTTTTGCATCAATTTTGGTTTCGAAATGAAATTCAACATTTTTTTCAAACAAAAGCGCTCATGCCTTCGCTTTTACTCGGATGGAGTGCTATTTTCGTTCCTTTGGCAACATTTATTTTAAATTTGATTGGTGGAAGTCATCCACAACACTTTGTTTTAGCGCTTATTTTGGCGCTTTCAGCAGGGACAAGTGAAGAAGTGATTTTTCGAATTATACCGATTTCAATTGCAATGCGTGCAGAAAATAAAGAAAAACTTATTCCAATCACTTTTGTTTTGACGGGGATTTTATTTGGATTGATCCATAGTGCGAATGTTCTTGTTGGTGCAGATTTTGTGGCAACGATTCTGCAAGTTTGTTATGCGAGTGCGATTGGTTTCGTTTATGCTGCTATTTATATGCGCACAGGAAATCTTTGGGTGACAATGATTCTTCATACCTATACAGATTTCATGGGCTTTCTCTTTATGGATGTAGAAAAAACCGGTGGGATTATTACAGAGTCATCGTCTGTTGCAACGGTTCTTTATCTCTTAGTTTGTGCACTTATTTTCTTTGCGAATGCATATATGATTTTCAAAAAAGAGAATCGTAAGGAGATTCCTGTAATTTGGAAATCAATTTGGCATAAAGCGAAATAAAAAAACCATTGGCGATGCAATGGTTTCATTTAATTCTTTAAAAGAGTCTTTTCCGAAGACTCTTTTCCTTTTTCATAGCCGACATTATAAATGTACAATAAAATGTTCTCATCAATGTTATGTCCCATCGCAACGGCATGGATGTATTTACGCATTTCTAAAGATGTTTTATTTTTTAAATAGTCAAGTTCTCCTTCTACAAATTGGATTTTAATCTTTTCCATGGTTTTTCCTCCTGGTTTTATAAATACATCGTTTGACAAATTTCCCTTCCGGTTTTTGTTTTAAAGATTGTTCTTAGGACTGTTTCGATTTGTGCTTTTTGGTAGTTTTCCTCGTAGATATTTACAAGAAAATCAGCTTCTACAAGGATTTGATAATCAAGACCATCAATATTCGAATAACTGTGGTGATGACCAACTAGATAGGCAACACGGGCTATAAAATCTTCCTTGTAGGCAAGTTTTTGCATCATTTGGATTGCCAATGGTGGTCCTTCGATTTCTTGATAATGACCAGCTGAACTTCCATATTTCTCAATACTTGTATTAATACCGATATCATGGACAATCGCAGCTGTTTCAACGATTTCTTGGATTGAGGTTTCAACTTGTTCACGGATGGCGATGATGTGTGCAAATTCATAGACCTTTAAAAAATGTTGAATATGCTTTGGATTTCCTTTTTCATGGATCATCATCGCATCAATTAATTGTTCTAATGGATTCATGTCTCTATTATAAACTTATACTAGTATTCTTACAATTATCTGTTAAAATGAAAGCTATGAATAAAAATAAATTGGCCTTGTGGCCCATCGGAAAATTATTAATGAATATGTCTTTGCCAATGATGCTTTCTTTTTTTATCCAAGCTCTTTATAACATGGTTGATTCAATTTTTGTTGCACAAATTTCAGAAAATGCACTCACTGCTGTTTCTTTAGCTTTTCCTATGCAACAAATTGCCAATGCGATTGCGGTCGGTATAGGGGTTGGTATGAGTGCTTTGATTCCTCGTTATATGGGACAGAATAAAAAAGAAAAAGCCAATCAAACGGCACATGTAGGCATCTTTTTAAATGCATGTTTTGCTCTTCTATTTTTATTTTTGGGTTTATTTTTTAGTCGTTCTCTTTATCAAATTTTAACGAATAATGTTGAAATAATAAATTTAGGTACGACCTATTTGCGAATTGTATGGATTGTTGGAATTGGCGTTTTCTTCTGTCAATATTTTGAAAAAATGTTGGTTTGTTCAGGAAATTCTTTATTAGCTATGATTTCACAGGCCTCTGGTGCGCTTTTTAATATCATTTTTGATCCATTATTGATTTTTGGAATTGGTCCATTTCCTCGATTAGGGATAGCAGGGGCAGCTTGGGCTACGGTTCTTGGACAGATTTTTGCTTCATGTATTGGGTTTTATTTCAATAAGACAAAGAATTCATGGATTCATTTTCATCTGAAAGAAATTTGTTTCCGTAAAGATATTGCACAAAATATCTTTTCCATTGGTTTTCCAAGTATGATTACGATTGGGCTATCCAGCGCAACTTCTTTTTGTGTGAACTTGATTATTATTACTTATTCGACAACGGCAACTGCAATTTATGGAATATGGTTAAAACTTCAAAATTTCTGTTTTATGCCTATTTTTGGAATGAACAATGGAATGATTCCGATTCTTTCTTATAATTATGCACAAAATCAAAAAGAAAGAGTTCGTAAAACTTCAAATTTAGCATTTTCAATTTGTGTTGCTTTAATGAGCTTCTTTATGCTTTTATTAGAGGTCTTTCCTTCACTCTTTTTACAACTTTTCAATGCGAGTGAAAGTATGCTTTTATTAGGGATTCCTGCTGTACGCATTTGTGTATTTTCTTTACCTTTTGCGGCTGTTTCACTAATCCGAACGACTTCGATGCAAGCGTTAAATTATGCAAAATATACCCTTGCCGTAAATATTCTTCGACAATTTTTGATTGTGGTACCAGCTTTTTATCTATTATCTTTGATTTTTCATCAAGTTGATTATTTATGGTTTGCGATTCCAATCACCGAAATTATTTGTGCGATCATTAGTTCTTATTTCTATCGACGAATGTCGAAACATCTTTTTTAAAAGAAAACGATTTATGGTATGCTTGTTTCAAGCAGGTGTTTTTAACTTAATAAGGAATCAAGTGCAATTCTTGAGCTGTTCCAGCAGGTGTAATAAGGATGAAATCAAAAAATCCATTGGGAAACTGAGAAGGATGAAAGTAAAGCGAATTTAAGCCACAAGACTTGCCTGTTAATGAAGGAGGAGACTATTTTTTACGATTTTGATTGCTGGAATTCAATACAAAATTCTTAAAAATAGGAAAAAGGGAATGAAAAAAAAGATTATTGCTTCGATCGTAGCGGTCATTGTTATTTTGTGTGGGATTTTTATTGTTTATAATCCATTTGCACCAAAATATGATGGTTCAATTGATGTAAAGATTGTGAATCTTAAAGGAAAAACAGTCAATGAAAAAGAGATTGAATTCAATGACGGAGACAAGCTTCAAACTTTACTCGAAGATAATTTTGATCATGTAGAAATTTCAGATGGTTTCTTAAGTTCAATTGATGAATTAACAACACCAGAAGATTATTCAACCTATATTTGTATTTATGTTGATGGCAAAATGAGTGATGTTGGATTAACCCAAATTAAATACAAAGATGGAACAGAAATCGAGTTTAGAGATACTGAAAACACCTATGCTCAATAAAACAAAGGATATCGTTTTAATTGCTTTCTTAACTATTTTAGTCTTTATACAGGAAGAGTTTTTAACCTTTTTACCAAATATTCAATTGACGGTATTTTTATTGGTTTTATATGCAAAAAAACTCGATTTTATAAAGACAACATGTATTATCTTTTTACATGTTTTCTTTGATAATTTAGTCATGGGCAGCCTAAATCCAATTTATATGACTTTTATGTTTATGGGATGGATGTTTATTCCTATTTTATTAAATACCGTATTTAAAACGGTTGAAAACAGTTTTTCTTTAGCCTTATGTGGCATTTTATTTTCACTTTTGTACAGTTGGGTTTATTTAATCCCAAATGCTTTTATTTTTCAAATTGATATTCGAACGTATTTTATTGCAGATATTCCTTTTGAAATTTTATTAGCCACAAGTAGTTTTTTATCCATTTTATGGTTTTATGAGCCTTGTGCAAAAGTCTTTGATCACTACCTAAAAGCCGCATAGGCTTTTTTCTTTTTTTACGTTATACTTTAGATATGATTGAAGCAAGATTAAGTGAATTAAATAAACAAGCGATTTTGTATTATTTAAGTTGGTCAGGACAAGGTCTAGATGATTATGTATGCTTACAAATGGATCGTTGTATTCAAACGGTTTTAGATCAAAGTATGCCAAAACTGTCTTATCGGATTTTTACAAAAGAAGAAATAAAGAGCTTATCTTTTCAGGGGAAAGATGTTGAAAAGCTTAGCGATGATTGTGAATTTGTCGTTCTTTTTGGAGCAACAATTGGCAATGGGATTGAACGTTTATTGCTCCAAAAGGAAGTTTTAAATATGGCTGATGCACTGATTATGGATGCTTGTGCAAGTTGTGCGATTGAAAATGTTTGTGATAATTTTGAAATGGATTTAAGAATGGCATATAAAAAACAAGGACTTTATGTATCGAGTCGATATTCTCCCGGGTATGGGGATTTCCCCCTTGAATCACAAATTCAATTTTTTGATGTATTAGACTTAAATCGTCATCTTGGTTTAACTTTAAGCGATTCGTATATCATGACCCCTAGAAAATCAGTAACGGCTTTAATGGCGATTTCAAAAAAGCCGTATATTTTAAGAAAAAATGGCTGTGAACAATGTAACTTATTTATGCAATGTGCATATCGGAAAGAAGGAAAAACGTGTGAATGAAATTACTTTATTAGATGGAGCTATGGGTACTATGATTCAAGCAGCAGGACTTCCATTGGGAGCTAGACCTGAATTATTTACAATGGAACATGAGGATATTTTAGCTTCGATTCATCAACAATATATGGATGCTGGAAGTGAAATAATTTATGCCAATACCTTTGGAGCCAATGCGCATAAGCTCAAAGGGCTAGGTGTTAGTGTTCGCCAAGTTTTAGAAAAAAATATTGCGATTGCAAAATCGGTCGCAAAAAATCAAGTGAAAGTTGCCCTTGATGTTGGGCCAATTGGCGAATTGATGGAACCTTTTGGCACTTTAAGTTTTGATCAAGCTTATGAAATCTATAAAGAAATGATTTGTATTGCCAAGGATTGTGGGGTCGATCTTGTTGTTTTTGAAACAATGACGGATTTATTGGAAGTAAAGGCTGGCGTATTAGCATGCAAAGAAAATTCAGATTTACCGGTTTGGGTGACAATGAGTTTTGAAAAAGATGGACGCACCTTTACAGGATGTGATGTTCGTTGTATGGCTACAGTTTTAGATGGTTTACAAGTTGATGCAATGGGAATTAATTGCTCACTAGGCCCAAGAGAAATTTTTCCACTGATGAAGGAAATGGCACAATGGACAGATCGGCCATTGATTGTTAAACCAAATGCTGGATTACCAGATCCTGCAACCGGACGATACCAGATGAGTGCCGAAGATTTTGGTTTTGAAATGCAAATATTTAAAGATATTGGTGTTGAAATTATGGGTGGTTGTTGCGGAACAGATCCAAGTTTTATTGCAGAATTAGCAAAGCATAAAGAATGTGCAAAAGTACATCGAAAGAAGCTTAAATTTGGTGTTTGTTCTTCGAATCAAATGTGTGAATTAAATGGGGTTCGTACCATTGGAGAACGTATTAATCCAACAGGCAAAAAACGTTTTCAACAAGCATTAAAAGAACATGATTTAAATTACATTATGGAACGTGCTATTGAGCAAAGTGATGCAGGTGCAGATATTTTAGATGTAAATGTTGGTCTACCTGGTATTGATGAAGCCCAAATGATGGTCGATGTTGTGAAGGCAATTCAATCGGTTGTTACTTTACCTCTTCAAATTGATTCATCAAATCCAGAAGCAATTGAAGCCGGATTACGTATTTGTAATGGAAAGGCCATTGTAAACTCCATTAATGGAGAAGAAGAGAAAATGAAGGAAATCTTACCGATTGTAAAAAAATATGGAGCTTCTGTATTAGGATTGACCATGGATAAAGAAGGAATTCCACAAAGTGCTTCAAAGCGTTATGAAATTGCCCAACGAATTTATCAGACAGCCCTTTCTTATGGAATTGCTAAAGAAGATATTTATATTGACTGTTTAACTTTAACGGTTTCTGCCCAACAAGAGCAGGCAAAGGAAACGTTAAAAGCGATTGAAATGGTGAAACAAAATTTAGGTTTACATTGTGTTTTAGGTGTTAGTAATATCAGTTTTGGCCTTCCTTCGCGTATTCATATCACAACAAATTTTTTAATTCAAGCGATGTATTGTGGTTTAGATTTGCCGATTGTGAATCCAAATACGAAAGAAATTATGGATGCCATTTATTCATTTAAGGTTCTTTCCGGTGAAGATGACAGTTGTACAAAGTACATTGAACGCTTTACGGTGCAACAAGAAGAGAAAAAAGTTGTTTCAGCGCAACAATATACGATTGAAACTGCTGTTTTAAAAGGATTAAAAGAAGAAACAGCTCGTTTGACACAAGAAGCTTTAGAGACAATGAGTGAGTTGGATGTGATTAATGAAAAGTTAATTCCGGCTTTAGATGTTGTTGGTGAACAATATGAAAAACAAAAATTATTTCTACCACAATTAATTAATGCCGCCAATGCTGCTTGTGCTGGTTTTGACTTAATTAAAGAACGAATTGCCAAAAAAGGAGAAGGCTCTTTATCCAAAGGAAAGATTTTAATTGCGACCGTCGAAGGGGATATCCATGATATTGGTAAAAATATTGTCCGCGTGGTTTTAGAAAATTATGGATACCAAGTGATTGATTTGGGAAGAGATGTTCCAGTTCAAAAAGTAGTGGATGCTGCCATTGCCAATGATGTTCATCTAATTGGCTTATCGGCTTTGATGACGACAACGGTTGAATCAATGGCTAAAACGATTAAAGCTTTAAGAGAGTCAGGACATGAATGTACAATTTTTGTAGGTGGAGCTGTTTTAACGGAAGAGTATGCGATGGAAATTGGTGCAGATTATTATACAAAGGATGCAAAGGCAAGTGCTGATGTAGCTAAAAAAGTATTGGGATAAAAAAAGACTGGATATTCCAGCCTTTTTTATAGAGAAATGATATTTGATAAGCTTTCCATGATTCCTGCAGCAATTTCTGGTTTATTCATTGAATAAACATGAATGTTGTTTACACCATTGGAAATCAAATCGATGATTTGTTCTGTTGCATAAATAATACCGGCTTGTTTCATTTTAGCTTCATCATCACCAAAACGATCAACCATGCGTCGGAAACGTTGAGGAACGGTAGATCCCGATAATGCAACACTTCGAGCAACTTGTTGTTTTCTAGTGATTGGCATAATTCCTGCTACAATCGGTACTGTAATCCCTGCAGAACGAATTTTATATAAAAAATTGTAGAGATAATCATTATCAAAAAACATTTGGGTTGTTAAAAAATCAGCCCCCGCATCGACTTTCTCTTTTAGATGTTGGATATCAATGCTTTGTCGTTCACATTCGACATGCCCTTCTGGATAACAGGCAGCTCCAATACATAAATCCGGATTGATGGCTTTAATATCCCGGATGAGTTCAGCTGCATAGTGATAATCATTACAGATACGACCTTCTTTAGGAATATCCCCTCGTAAAGCCATAATGCTTTCAATACCGATTTGTTCATAATGGGAAACCAATTTTTTAATATCTTCTTTTGAATTCGATACGCAAGTTAAATGGGCAAGAACCGGTGTATGATATTTATCTTGTAAACCCGCTGCAATATTGGCTGTATGTTGACTTGTTCCACCACCTGCACCATAAGTGACACTCATAAAGTGTGGATGTAAAGCAGCAATTTTTTTTGAAGCTTCTTCGACAATTTCAAATTTGTCATCGGTTTTGGGTGGGAAAACTTCAAAAGAAATTGTAATCTCATTTTGTTTAATGATATCGATGATTTTCATGATAAATCAGATCCTTTCTGCGTGTGTTATTCATTATACCAAAAAATAGTGCGAATTAAAAAAATGCATTTCTCTAACTTTAATGTCTAAAAACTACTTATGATTTTGTGATTACAAGCGTTTAGGTTATTGATGAAAAGGCTTACATTAAAGACTTGTGCATTTCTTAACAATCTCGTAGCATTTCTAAAAAACATAGTCTATAATCAACACTAAGAAATGAGGGAAATATATGAGTTTTGAATTTGTTAAGCATTTACCGGTTCCTAAGGAAATCAAAGAGAAGTATCCATTGGGACAAGAAGCACGTTTAATTAAAGAAAAACGAGATAAGGAATTAGAAGATATTTTCACAGGAAAGGATGATCGCTTTTTATTGATCATCGGTCCTTGCTCAGCAGATAATGAAGAAGCTTTATTGGATTATGTTCATCGTTTGAAGGATGTACAAGAACAAGTTAAGGATAAAGTTTTTATTCTTCCTCGTGTTTATACTAATAAACCACGTACAACAGGAAAAGGGTATAAAGGTATGTTGCATCAACCGGATCCGGAAAAAGCACCAGATTTAATGGCTGGTTTAATTGCGATTCGTCAAATGCATTCACATGTCATCGAACAAACCGGATTTACAACGGCCGATGAGATGTTGTATCCATCCAATCATTGGTATATGAGTGATATTATTTCTTATCATGCCGTAGGTGCACGAAGTGTTGAAAATCAAGAGCATCGTTTGGTTGCCAGTGGTGTCGATGGACCTTGTGGAATGAAAAATCCAACCAGTGGTGATTATAATGTGATGTTAAATTCGATTGAGGCAGCACAAGCGAAACAGGAATTTATTTATCGTGGTTGGGATGTAAAGACCAAAGGAAATCCATTAGCACATGCAATCTTACGTGGAGGATCCAACAAGCATGGCAATAATATTACCAACTATCATTATGAAGATTTGATTCTTCTTTGTGATATGTATGCAAAAAGAGATTTAAAAAATCCTGCATGTATTGTTGACTGTAATCATTCCAATTCCGGAAAACAATTTTTAGAACAAATTCGTATTTCAAGAGAAATCTTGAGTAGTCGAAGATATTCCAATGATATTCGAAAAATGGTGAAGGGTTTAATGATTGAATCTTATATTGAACCGGGAAGTCAAAAAGTTGGTGAAGGGATTTATGGAAAATCGATTACAGATCCATGTTTAGGTTGGGATGATAGTAAAGCTTTAATTTATGAAATCGCAGAATCACTTTAAAGTAATCTTCGGATTACTTTTTTTTAGCAAGTAATGGAAGCGCTTTCGTATTATAATAGAGATATAGAAAACTTTATTATTGGAGGTGACATATATGTTACATGAACTAAGTTTTAAATCATTTAATCAAAGAGATGAAGTACAAGCATGGATTTATGTTCCGGCCTGTAAGCCCAAAGGTATTGTTCAATTGATTCATGGATTTGGAGAGCACTCCCGTCGCTATTTCCATATGATTGTCGGCTTTTTGAGTGCTGATTATATTGTGGCTTGTGATGATCATGTTGGGCATGGTAAGACGGCAATTGTGAATGATCAATCTTGGGGTGATTGGGGAGATCAAGGTGTTCATACTATGATGGAGGATGAACATTCTTTACATGATTTAGTTGTAGAAAAATATCCAAACTTACCTTATTTCTTATTTGGTCATAGCATGGGATCTTTTATTGCTCGTGATTATATTTCGAAGTATGGCAATGAATTAGCTGGTGTTACGCTATGTGGTACAGCAGGTGTTTTCCCAAATTGTCAAGAAGCGATTGATATGCTCGAAAAGGATATAGCCAATGGAAAAGCAAAAGAATCCGATGGCGATGCGGCAAACCTTTTATTGGGATGGATGTTTAGTCGATGCTCGGAAGGTGCAACAATAGGAAATGAGTGGATTTGTCATGATAAATATGTACAACTTGATCATGCCAATGACCCATTTGATGCGTTTACTAAACCAACGAATAATCAATCGTTTTTGATGTTTGCCCAAATGATTCAAATTGTGACGGGGCAAGATTGGGCAAATAAAGTCCCAAAAGAATTACCAATCTATAATATTGCAGGGGATCAAGATCCAGTTGGTCAATTTGGCACGGGTGTTTATCAAGTCAGTAATTGGTTAATTGATACAGGACATCAAGTATCAACAAAATTGTATCCAGGCTATCGCCATGAAATTCATAACTACAAAGAGATTAAAAATGAGGTTGTAGAAGGTATAGTTCGATTTATGGACTCTAGTCTCTAGCCTATGTGAAATTGTGTCGAGTCACAAAAATGGGGCTCGATGCTTTTTTATTTTACGAATTATGATAAACTATTAATTATTTTTAGAAAGGGTGATTTGATGCAAAGACAGTTTTCAGAAATGATGTCCTATGTTGCAATTATCGTAGGGGCTTTATTAGCGAGTTTTTCAGTTGCGTGTATTTTATTGCCAAATGATGCGATTGACTATGGAAGTGCAGGGATCGCAATTTTATTGAGTAAAGTTCTTCATTGGAATTTATCAATTTGTGTATTTATTGTTTTTTTACCCTTTTTGATTGCAGGAATCTATTTTTTAGGAAAAGAATTCTTTAAAAAAACCACGACAGGTTTTGTGGTATATACAATTTCCTTGGCATTCTTTGAAAAAATTCCTTTTGAATTGAATACGGAACATTTCTTAGCGGTTGTTTTTGGTGGTGCAATTTTAGGAATTGGCTTATCTTTGGTTTTGAGAAATGGGGGCTGTATTGATGGTTCGGAAATTTTTGCGAATGTGATTGTCAATAAGGTGTATCAAAAAACTGGAAAGGATTATAGTATTTCACCTATTTTGATTGGATTTAATACCTGTGTTTATGTTGCGGTATTTATTATTATTTCACAAGATGCGGCTATGTTAAGTTTGCTTGTTTATGTGATCGCAACAGCTATTATTGATCATTTCACCGATCATTTTGAAACCATTAAACAAGTTACAATTATTACGAACAATCCAGATGAAATTCTGTTGGAAATATCACATACCTTAAATAAAACATGTACAATCATTAATTCAAGAGGCGCTATTTTAGGAGATAATACAATGTTAATCTGTATTGTAAATTATTTTGAGCTTCAACAGGTTCGTAAAATCATTGCAAAAAATAAAGGATCTTTTAGTACAGTTTCAACGATTGAAGAAATTTTACGTTAAAAAAGAATAGGCAAGAGCCTATTCTAGATTGAGCAATTTTTTGTTTTGTCTAAGAAATATTTCTGGATTTGCGTTTGTGAATTCTTTAAATTCTTTGTTCATGTGAGATTGATCAAAATATCCACATTTTTTAGCAATTTGATTTAATCGTTGCTCTGGATAATAGCTAGAAATACAATAAATTAAATATTGAAAGCGTAAAACCTTGCAGAAATATTTTGGATTTAAGCCAATTTCTGCTTTAAAGAGCTGATTAATATATTGTCTTGTATAACCCATCTCTTGATAGAGATTACTTAAATGAATGTTTCCCTTATTCATATAAATTTGCGTTGAAATATAATTTAATAAATCGCTCCCGTTAAAATAGATTGAAAACGAGAAAAGCGAACGAGCAAGCTTGATTCGAGATTGAAAGCTACTTGCTTGAAAAATGGCTTGTAATTCAGGAAAATCATTTGAACTTAGAACAAGTGTCTGATTTTTTAAATCAGAAAATTTGAATTGACTTTGCCATGGAGATGGAACCAGTGCTGGAAGAAAAACAATCCCAAAAACGGTTCCAGAATGAGGATAGGTAACTTCATTTATGGAATCATAAGCGCCAGATAAATAAATACTAGAATCAGCGTCAAATTGAAAAGAAAGTTCGACACTTCCATCTGGAAGGCGCAAGCGTTTTTTTCCTTCTTTTGCCTCATATTGAAAAAAATAAGCAATCGCGTCTTTTTTTTCAATATGGAGATATGAACTGTCATATACATTTGACAGGAGTTGTATATTTTTTTCTTTCGTATTTTTCATCAATTATATTATGGACGAAATACGAAAAAAAACAATCAAAAAATTCAATAATATTGAATTTCTGTACATAAATGAACAAAAATTTACTTCTCTTGAATATAATAAACTTCATCCGGTTGTTTGTTTTTATTTTGAAGATAATGATGGATTTCATAACAAGCAAATAAAACGAGCGCGATAGCTAATAAAATGGTTTTTGTATGAGAAGATGTTGTTGTTGTATAAACTTGATTGATCGTTGTTGAGCTTGACGGCAAGATATAGATTGTCACAAAAAAGACACAAGCAGCTAAAAAGAGATTTTTAAAAAAGTTTTTAGCCATATTCCCTGGACTTAAAGCTGCACAAGCAATTGCGAGAGCAAAAGTATATGGAAGCTGAAAACGATTTACAAGAAATGAAATGATAAAAGGAAGAAGAATTAATTGAATAACTGTAAAAAATAAAGATTTATGTGGGTTTAGAAAAATACCTGCATAGTCAGATATTTTAAAAGCTAAAATGACAACTAAAATACATAAGCCAAAATAATGAATGACTAAACTGGTTTGGTTAACATATATATAAGGATTTTTAATTAAAAGTAGAATGGCTGCAAATAAGGCGCTAAAAAGAGCAATAAATCCAATAGCTGAACTAATTGTTTTAACGGTTTTCATAATGGACCTCCTCAACGATATGGAATGATAGTCGCTTAATCTACGATTGTCAATCTTAAAGAGAGAACATTAAATGAACTTTAATAAGAATTAAAAAGAATAGAGAATGAAAGAAAGATATAAAAAATGATGAAGTGAATCAGCTCAGTATATTTATAGGGATTCATTTCTTTTTTAGCGTGATTTAGGAAGAAATTTTCATATATTCTTTTTATAAAATTTACCTTTTAAGAAATTTGTCAAAAAAAGTAAAAAAATAAGTTGACGAGAAGGGGAAGGGAGTGATATTATAAA
>CAVBLW010000010.1:0-19220 GCA_963596085.1 Bacteroidaceae bacterium
CAGTATGGGAATGTATTCAGGACTATAAGATCAAAGAGACTTCGGTCTCTTTTTTATTGTCCAACTTAACCTTTTGTATTAGTATTGACATCGAAGAAGGTATTTATATGAAGAAAATTTTTGTGATTAATCCTGGTTCAACTTCAACGAAGTTGGCTTTATTTGAAGATAAAACATGTATCTTGTCTACGAATGTCTTTCATGATTCTTCGGTTTTAATGAAGTTTCCAAAAATTAATGATCAATTGATGTATCGTATGATGATCATTCAAAAATTTATTGAAGAGAATCATCTCGATTTATCGAATTTAGATGCGATTGTTGGACGTGGAGGTAGTTGTTATTCGGTTTCAAGTGGTATTTATGAAGTGAATGATCAATTGCTTCAAGATACTCGACAAGCCAAAGGTGGTTTATATCATGTATCTATGTTAGGTGTTCAATTGGCAAAGGAATTAGCTAACTTATATGGTGGTCGCGTTTTTATGATGGATCCACCAATCGTGGATGAATATTGTGATTTAGCTCGTATAACAGGTGTTAAAGGAGTCTATCGTAAGGCAGTCAGTCATGCACTCAATGTAAAAGCCTGTGCTCGTTATCATTGCAAAAAAGAGCATTTGGATTATGAGCAATCGAATTTTATTATTTGTCATATTGATGGTGGTATTTCAATTACAGCACATAAGCATGGAAAAATGATTGATGGAAATGATGCAGGTGGTGGACAAGGTCCTTTTACACCAACGCGTATGGGTTCTATGGCTGTTACGGATTTATTACAAATGCTTGATCAATATTCGAAGGATGAGATTCGAAATTTTTGTTATGAATCGGGAGGATTATCGAGTCATTTTCAAACAAGTAATGCCGATTTGATTCATGAAAAAGTTGAAGAAAAGGATAGAGAAGCCGTCCGTGTATGGCAAGCAATGTCTTATCAAATTTCAAAATGGATTGGTTCGATGGCAACGGTTTTAGAAGGAAAAGTAGATGGTATTTTATTAACCGGTGGTTTGTTACGATTTGACGATATTATTCAATTTATTCAAGAACATTGTGCTTGGATTGCTCCGATTTATGCCTATCCTGGTGAGTTTGAACAAGAGGCGATGGCCTATGGAGCACTTGATGTTTTAAATGGGAAACGTAAGCTTTCGCATTATACAGGGAAAGCTGTATGGGATGGTTTTGAAGCGGAATAGAAAACGATGCATCTTGACAATCCAATGGGATTGTCTATAATAAACCTATAAATCAGATGAAGATAAAGGTAGCGATGCGTCAGAGTACTTTGTGGAGCTGGCAAGCTTAGAAGCATAGAAAAGGTAATCATCGCCGAAAGAAGAAAGTGGCAATTTTCTTTCTTGGGGTTATAGGGAATACCTATTTCACTCCTTCATTTCGTGGAGAGGCGTTATCTGATCTTATGGCTAATGAAGGCTATGTGTAAAGATAACACATAGCCTTTTTCTTTATTTGATAGATTGGAGAGAAAGACATGAAAAAATTATTTGCAGCGATTGCGGTCGCATCTTTAACTTTATCCGCTTGTGGATCGACAACAACGGATCCAAATGAGGATGATACTTTTACAGTAGGTATGGAATGTAATTATGCCCCTTTTAACTGGCAAACGGATGAAAAGACAGATACTTCCGTTTCTTTAGGGGATGGTGCTGGTTATTGTGATGGATATGATGTTGTCATTTCTACAAAAATTGCTAAAAAATTAGGACAAAAAGTTGAAGTGAAGAAAATTTCTTGGGATGGTTTACAACCGGCTTTGGATTCAGGTGAAATTGATGCGATTGTCGCAGGTATGACTGCAAACAAAAAACGTGAAAAAGGAATTGATTTTACGACTCCTTATTATGAAAGTGAAACCGTTATGATTGTTCGTGCGGATAGTGATATGGCTTCTTATACTGATATTCAACAATTCTCAGGTACAAAAGTCATGGGACAAAAGAACACAAACTATGACACAATTATTGATCAAATCAATGGAGTCAGTCATGAAACACCAAAAGCAACTTATCCAGAATTAGTGGTTGCATTACAAAATGGTGATGCCGATGGAATTACAGCAGAATTGCCTGTTGCGAATGGAATTGTTTCCGCAAACCCAGATTTAGCAATTGTGCATTTTGCCGACGGAAGCGGATTTGATAATGATTCAAGTGTTTCAATTGGTTTAAAAGATGGTACACGTAAAACAAAATTCTTTAAACGCGTTCAAAAAGCTTTAGATAGTATTTCTGAAGAAGATCGACAAGCATTAATGCAATCAGCTGTCGATAATGCACCAACAGAAGAATAGGAGAGATGAGAATACATGCAAATTGATTTTGCTTATGCCTGGCATACTTTTATAAAATCATGGCCATTATTTGCCTATGGAATTCGTTTAACATTAGCTTTTGCGATTGTAGGAACAATTGCTGGTTTAATTTTAGGACTCTTTGTCGGAGCAATTCATGCAACGGAAATTGATCCTTTTGATCAACCAATTGTAAGAGCTTTAAAACACTTTGGTCACTTTATTACGAGTCTTTATGTATGGGTATTCCGTGGAACACCTATGATGGTTCAAGCTGTATTCCTTTATTATTTACTAAAACCGGTCTTAGGATGGACCGGCTTTAGTGCGGGTATGTTTATTATTTCAATTAATACTGGCGCTTATATGTCGGAAATTATTCGAAGTGGTATTCAATCTATTGATAAAGGACAAACCGAAGCTGCGAAATCATTGGGTATGACAAATACGCAAACAATGATTTATGTTATATTTCCTCAAGCAATTAAAAATACGTTTCCTTCGATTGGAAACCAATTAATTGTTAATATTAAAGATAGTTGTATGTTAAATGCGATTGCAGTTACGGAATTGTATTTCCAAGCTACTTCGATTGCTGGAAGTAATATGCGTTATATTGAAGTCTATATGATTACAGCTATTTTATATTTGATTTTAACAACCATTGCGACGGCTCTATTGAATATTGTTGAACGTAAAATTAATCATACAAAAAAAGTTTCAATTAAGTCGAATTTATAGGAGGTCGTAATGGATACAGTCATTCAAATTGAACATCTTCAAAAACATTTTGGAGATTTAAAAGTATTAAATGATGTTGATTTTCACATTGAGCGTGGAAAGGTTGTTACTATTATTGGATCAAGTGGATCCGGGAAGAGTACTTTACTTCGCTGTGTGAATTTACTTGAAGTTCCAGATGGTGGAAAAATCAACTATGAAGGAAAAGATATTTTAAGTGGAGATTTAGACATCACTAAGTATCGTAGTAAAGTCAGTATGGTTTTCCAAAGCTTTAATCTTTTTAACAATAAAAATGTTTTGGAAAATTGTATGATTGGACAAATTAAAGTTTTGAAACGTTCGAAGGAAGAAGCTAAAAAAATTGCCTTAGAACAGCTTAAAGCGGTTGGAATGGAAAAATTTGCATCGAGTGCAAGTACAACGCTATCTGGTGGACAAAAACAACGTGTAGCTATTGCCAGGGCTTTATGTATGAATCCGGATGTTATTTTATTTGATGAACCAACCAGTGCCCTTGACCCTGAAATGGTCGGTGGTGTATTGGATGTTATGAAGGATTTAGCTGAAAAGGGTTTAACGATGGTTGTTGTAACGCATGAAATGCAATTTGCACGTGAAGTCAGCGATTATGTTGTCTTTATGGATAAAGGTGTCATTGCAGAAGCGGGAACGCCAGAACAAATTTTTGAGCATCCACAACAAGAGCGTACAAAACAATTCTTAGCACGTTATTCACAACGATAAAAAAGAGCCATTGGCTCTTTTTTTATTGGTAGTCATCATCATCATCATTGACTGGTTCAGGAACTTCTAATTTAAAGATTGGTCGAATGCTTGTAAATAAGAAGATGTAGCGAATAAGGTCTAAAAGAATAAAGAAGATGAAAACACGTAAAGAATAGCTGACTTCTTCTGATTTGAAGTAGCCAATAAAGCTTGGACAATAGAGTGCTATACGCAAACATTCAATGCCTAAAACGATTTTAACGGTTAATTTCGAACGAGGATGGTTGAAATATAAAAACAAAATAGGTACTGTCCATACAATGGCTGAAACCATACAAGCAATAAATAAATCTTGATTTGCGAAGATGTGCTCATAATCATTGGATGCAAATAAGCTATGAAAAACTTGAACTATGATTGGAAATAAACCTAAACTGAAATAAATAACAATACCTAAACGAATCGATAGTTTTTTATAAGTTAAGTCTTCATAAGGATTTGTTGGTATTACAATTTCATCATTAGGGTTTCCATCCATTTCTTCTACTTCGATTTCATCATCGACTGGCATTTGCATATTTGGTAGAACGGCAGGTTTTTGATTTAATTTTTTTTCAGCCTTTTTTAAATCTTTTGAAAAACGTTTGTCTTCAAATTCACCATAGGCGTTGACTTCGATAATATGATCAAAGAAGACTTTAGCATTTGGATCATTTTTCAAATATTTTCCAAAACGATAGAGAACGCTTAATTTTATAAACATGAATAGAATTAATAGAACATAAGAGAATAGATGTTCTGTATCATTCAACATGGATTGAATTGGAATATATATCAAGGCAATCGTAAATAAATAAATGACCCAATAAAGAAAACGATAGATTTTCGATCCATTTGAAAGTAAAAGAAAGAGAATCGAATAAATGCTTAATTGAATCAAAAGAACCGTAGCAAGGATTACTGTAAATCCATTGCTGTCAACTTTTAAAATTGCGTGATAAAAACTTAAATAAAGTCCGATTGAATATAAAATTAAAAAGCTAAAAGTCAATAAAAGACGACGTATTACACGTTGTTTACATTTTTTATATAAGAAATAATCTTGAGAATTGTTCATGCAATGAGTATACCATCACTTTTCTTTTCTATACAATTTCTTTTCTAAATCATGTATGATAAAAGAAATGGAGGCAGTTATGGAATTAAAAACAGTAACAATTGAAAGAACAGTTGAAGCTTGTCATATGGCTTCGGTTATGAAAAGTGGATCTTTGGAAGTTTTAGCAACTCCTCAAATGATTGCTTGGATGGAAGAAGCGGCTTGTTTATGTTTAGATTTAGATGATTCGCAAACAAGTGTAGGAATTTCAATGCAAACCACACATGATGCACCGAGTCCATTGGGAGCAAATATTTCAATTACAGCGACAATGACCGAAGTAAAAGGTAGAAAAGTTTCTTATGATGTGGAAGCAAAAGATGGACAAACAATAATTGGAAAAGGGAAACATGTTCGTTTTATTGTTGATACAGAAAAATTCTTAAGTAAGGTTTATCCGAAATAAGGCAGCAAGGCTGTCTTTTTTTTCGGAAAAGTAAGCGATTTTTCAAATGAATTGAATTATGATAGTATGAATGTATGACAAAAAAGAATAAGAAACGATTACAGATGCTTTTACGCGCTTGGTTTAAGTATTGGAAAAAGCTTTTCGTACTCACAATATTCATTCTTGCATTGCTTGTTTGTGTACCAATCATTGATACGCATATTCATCCAATGCGTTATATTAAAACGGATTCAAATTCCCTTACAATGACAATAGCTTACTATCAAGGGGAAGAAGCTGGGCAAAGGACGGTATCAATTAAAAGAGGTGCTAAGGTTGAGCTTCGAGAACAAGGGGAAGAAAATTCAAAAATTCTTTATGATGGACAAGTTTATACGGTCCCTAATGAAAATTTGACGACAACTTTAGAAAAAGCAATTCATTGTGATTATGTTTATGTTCGAAGATTATTTAATTTACAACATAATAAACATGGAAAATTATCGAAAACAGTTGCCAAAAAAGGGGAAAAGCTCAAAGTTGTTTCTATTTCAACCAAGGATTATGATAAAAAAACAGGTATGGTGAAATGGTATCGTGTACAAAAAAATAATAAGAAGTTTTGGATTGCAGGTGCGCATGTTGAAACAACTAAAAAAGCGGCTATGGAAAATTATGCTCAAGATATAGTTTATTCAACTTATTGGGATGATGACTATGGAAAGGGTTATTCTAAGGATGCCTATGTGACGCAAATGGATTATAAACCACAAGAGAAGGTTCGTTATAAAGATAATCCATTAAGAAGTGATATCAATTCATTGCATGTCTCGTTATCTAACTTGAAAAATCATAAAAAATATTATCTCGGTTTAAATAAGAAAACAGGAATCAATTCCTTTACGATTGAATTAAAAGGAGATGGCGGTAACATTTTCTATGATTCAAAGATTCCGGAAAAATACTTATCGAAGCCTTCGGAGGCTTTGTCTGCTTCAATTATGAGTCAATCGGAACTGAAAGCTTTAATCAAAGAATTTCAAGATGCGGGTTATTATATCATTGCGCGTTCTGTAACATTTAAAGATTCTATTTTTGCTAAACAAAATAAAAAAGAATCCATTGTCGATAAAAGTGGGAATTTCATTACTTTAAATGATGAATATTGGCCAAGTGTTTATTCACGAAAGGCATGGATGTATAATGTAGAAATTTGTAAAGAAATTGCTCAGATGGGTGTAAATGAAATTCAATTTGACTATTGTCGATTCCCGGATGGAACAGCCAGTCAAAAAGATGATTTGAATTTGAGAAATACTTACAATGAAAGTAAAGCAAGTGCCATCCAAGGTTTTTTCACTTATGCAAAGGATGAATTAATGCCTTATCATGTTTATGTTGCTGCGGATGTATTTGCATGGCCAATTGTTGTTCAAGATGATCAAGATATCGGACAGTTCTTTCCAGCAATTGCGAATGTCGTTGATGTAATTTGTCCAATGCCATATACCGATTTATTTGAAGCTGGATCGATGGATATTGCCGATCCTACGAAAGCACCAAAGAAGACTTTATATAAATTTAGTGAAATAGCAAAGCGTCAAATGGAAACAATCGAAACGAAAGCACTCTATCGAACTTGGATTCAAGCCTATAGTCCATTCGGAGCCAAAGAAATAAAAAAAGAAATCCAGGGAATCAATCAAGCTGGATTTGAAGGGTATTTGGTTTGGTATGGAAATGGAGATCCAGATGATATAAAATCCGTTCAAAAAGGTTTTATTGAAAGTAAGCTAAATTAAGTTATAAGCAAAAATAATGTCATATTAAGCCCTACCCTTAGTGTAAAAGGAGTAGGTATATGTCGAAAAAATATTTCACACTAACGGGTACGCATCATTATTATGGAAAAGATTTCATGGAAGTAGGGATGGATGTCTTTTTAGAAAAAGAAAAGGATAATCCTTACGATTCAGAAGCAATTCAAATTAAAATGAAGGGATTAGGAATAGTTGGATATGTTGCCAATAGTCCTTATACTGTACTAGGAAAAAGTTATAGTGCAGGTAGACTCTATGATCAAATTGGGTTTGAAGCAAAAGGAAAAATTCTACATATTCTTGAGAAAGGAGTCCTTTGTGTATTAGAAGATTCGAAAGATGAATCAAGTACAATTGACGAAGATATGGATGAAGAGAATATTTCGAAAGAAGGTTTAATTGCTTGTTTATTGGCAATCAAAAAACTAACGGAGATTTCGGATCATCCAAAAGAAGCGATTCTAGATTATCTAAATGAAGTTTTGCGTGAATGTTAAAGAATGGAATGGATATGTTATGAGCAGCTTTGTCTGCTCTTTTTTATCAGGTAGAAAACGATTAAACCGATACAACTTCCGATGAAATCAATACAGACATCGCGAAATTCTCCACTTCGTCCTGGAATAAATAATTGATGAAATTCATCACTACAGGCATACAAGAAACAAATCGAAAGAGAATAAAAAATATTTTCTTTCTTTAAAGCGTGATAGATACAAAAACTCAAAGAAGCATATAAAGTCATATGAGCCATTTTTCTTAGGATAAAAGTGGAAAGAAAAGGAAGGTATTGCAGCCAAAAAGAACTTTGAGCACTTGATGCAGTGGCATTTTGATTTGAAAACCAAAAAATTAAGACCATGATTGCTAGACTTAAAAAAGACCATTTATTCTTTCTCATATTGATTTTTTAGCGCCTTTCTCGCGGATTGATAATTTTCTTCATTAAAACAATTTTTGCATAATATAAAATGATTGGGAAAGTTTAAACTCATATTAAAATCGTCGATCACAAGATATTTTTGAATCTTATTCTTTTGAATATATTCTTTGATTTCTTGTGGTCGATTGGATGAAATTGACGTTGCATCGATAAACGCAAACCCTAAATTTTTTAAATCTAAGATTGCTTTTAATTGTGTGTGATCAAATACACAACGCCAAGAAGATGAAATGACAATCTTACAATCGAATTCTTTGACTAATTTATGAATGTAGAGACAGGCTTGTTGATCAAAAAAATGATAAACTTGATCAACAGTAAAAGGAGGTAAAGTTCGTATGTTTTTATTCCTTTTTACAAGAGATAAAAAGATGCGTTGTATTTTGTTTTCATTTGGATATTTTGTGTAATTATGTGGATTTATAACGCCATCAATATCTAAAAATAGGACTGGATGCATAAATTAAGTTTAATCAATCCGAGCTTTTCTTGCAACTGTGATAAAATAGAGACAGGAGGCTTTTATGAAAAAAAAGATGGTCTTATTAACCGGAATGTCTGGTGCAGGTAAGTCGAGTGCAATGAATGCACTTGAAGATTTGGGGTATTATTGTATTGATAACTTTCCTGCTGAATTATTACCGAATTTAGAAGAAGTGATTTCCAATCAATCACGTTATGAATATATTGCTTTATCTGTTAGTGCGATTGACTATGTTCAATTTTTACGTTTTTTTGAAAATTCGAATGAAATTCGTATTGTATTTTTAGATGCAAGTAATGAGGAATTATTGTTACGCTATCGTTTTACGCGTAGACGTCATCCTTTGATTTCAAATGGTATGGCTTCAACGATTGAAGAAGCAATTGAAATGGAACGAGATTATTTTAATCGAATTACCGAAGGATTAAACGATACGATTCATTTTGATACGACACGTTTATCGACCAATGAATTGGCTAAAAGGATTCGCAATCGTCTTGAAGTGAACGAGACGGCGGAATTCACCATTACTTTTCAATCCTTTGGATTTAAGCATGGGATTCCTTTGGATATGGATATGATCATTGATGTTCGTTTTTTACCCAATCCTTTTTATGAACCAGCTTTACGTGAATTAACAGGAAATGATGAGCCGGTTTATAACTATGTAATGACGGCACAGGAAACAATCGATTTCACTAAACGTTTAAAAGATTATTGTGATTTTGTCTTTTCATCCTATAAAGAACAAAATAAATCCCATTTAATTGTAGGTATTGGTTGTACTGGTGGGCAACATCGCTCTGTATCAATTTGTAATTGGCTATATGAACAATATAAAGACACTTATCGTTGCTTTAAATCCCATCGTGATATTGGAGATAGCGAAGAATGAGAAAGAAAATTGTTGTGATTGGTGGCGGTACGGGGCTTTCGAGTATGCTTAAAGGCATGAAAAAGATTGAAGATGTTGATATTTCAGCAATCGTTACAGTCGCTGATAATGGAGGAAGTACTGGAAGACTTCGAGATACTTATAATGTTCCTGCGATGGGGGATATTCGACATGTCTTAACGGCAATGTCGAATGAAGAAGATGAATCTTTATTTGCCTCCTTGATGGATTATCGGTTTTCTGGTTCGACCGATGTTGGGGGCCATAATCTTGGGAATTTAATCTTTTTAGCTTTAACGGATATTTCTGGTTCTTTTATGGGAGCGATTGATTCAGTCCGGCATGTTTTAAATGTCAAAGGGAAAATTTATCCGAGTACTTTAGATAATGTGAACTTATATGCAATGATGAGTGATGGAACCTTAGTTTGTGGTGAAAAATCCATTCCTAAAGCTTGTAACCATATCGAAAAAGTTTTTTATCAACAAAAAGTTCATCCTTATGCGAATGCCATTAAAGAAATAAAAGAAGCGGATTTAATTATTTATGGAATTGGTTCTTTATATACATCGATTTTACCGAATTTAATTATTCCTGAAATTTCACAAGCTATATGTGAGAATCCTTGTCCGAAAATATATTTTTGTAATGCAATGACACAACTAGGAGAAACCGATGGCTATTCAGTAGAAGATCATATTCGTGCAATTGAAACACATAGTTATAAAGATAGTGTTGATTTGGTTGTTGTCAATCAATCCTATGTACCACAAGCGATTCTAGATAATTATAAGAAAGAAAATAGTTATCCAGTTAAAATAAGTGATAAGGAACATTCTTATGGGATCATGCGTCGTTTATTGATTCAATTTGATGATATCGGACGCATACGACATAACCCAGATGCAGTTGCTCAATGTGTAAAGGAAATCTTGAAAAAAATGGAAGATCAGAATGATTTACGAATTATCTTTCATTAAAATTAGGCATCACTTTGATGTCTTTTTTTAAAAGGCTCATCCATTGACGATGACTAGACTTACTGTTACACTTTATTGTGATTATTTTTAGATAGGTAAGGAGTGAAGAAAATGTCTTTTACTTCGGATGTAAAATCGCAAATTTGTAAAGAAGAAGTGGATCGTAATCAAGCACGTGCGCAATTATGTGCGCTTTTTCAAATGCGAGCAAGTCTACATATGAATATTTCAGGGATGTATTTAGCTTATCAAACCGAGAATGCGAACATTGCGAAGCATGTTTTTCAATTGATGAAAAGTGTATATGAGGTGAATCCGCGCTTATCAGTTATAAAAAATATGCGCCTAAAAAAGAATAATTTTTATCGTATTCAAATTCATGAGAAAGCCAATGAAATCTTAGAAGATCTTGGAATTGTGACGGATACGGGTTTACATTATAAACCTTTAAATAAAATGATTCGTTCGGAGAAGATGGCCAGGGCTTATTTACAAGGTGCTTTTTTGGCATCGGGATCTATCAATCATCCGAAGACATCGAATTATCATTTAGAAATGTCGAGTAGTCAAGAGGATTTGATGCAATCGATACAAAAAATCTTAGAACGTTTTTATTTACCAGCTAAAATTGTACAACGAAAGAAATATTATGTTCTTTATATGAAAGCTGGAGATAAAATTGCGGATTTTTTACGTTTATGTAATGCTTCACAAGCTCTATTTGAATTTGAAGATTCAAGAATTCAAAGAGACTTTTTTAATCAAATTACCCGATTGGATAATTGTGAAGTAGCTAATGAAGTGAAAACGCAAAAAGCAGCGAAAAAACAATTGGAGTATATTGAAATTTTAGAGAAAAATTCACATCGAGTGGATATTTCAGATAAGATACGACATGTAATGGAAGTTCGTAAAAAATTTCCGGATGCCAATATGAATGAATTATGTGAAGAAGTCCAACGAGCTTATGGAGAGGAAATTTCTAAGTCTGGAATGAAGCATCGTTTAAACCGAATTAAAACGATGGCTACAATGTTAACGGAGGAATAGAAATGAAAAAAATTGCGATTGCGATAGTATCTTTGTGTTTATTATTTACCGGCTGTTCTTCTAAAATGGAATTAAAAAAACATACATTTACGTATGAGCTTGGATCTGATGTTTTTGCGAATCCGAATTTATATGTCAAAGATGCAGATCGATATGATTTGACCGATGTTAAAATTGTTCCTCAATCCAAAGGACTTTCAAAGGTGGATAACCATTTTGTGAATGAAAAAAAGGATTATCTTGTATGTGGGACGTATTCCTTTACTTTAGTCGATGGACGAAATAAAATTCCTTTTAACATTAAGATTAAAGATACAAAGGCTCCCAATGTAGCTGCTAGTCCAAGTGAAATTCATGTTTCAAAAGGTGAAGTGCCTGATTTTCAAAGTGCTTTTCAAGCGAGTGATTTATCTGGTGTTAATTATGATGCAACTTGGGATACTACAATCACGGGATCTTATGATATTACGGTTCGAATTTATGACCGTTTTGGCAATGCCCAAGAAAAAAAGGTTACTTTAGTTGTAGAATAAGAGGAGGCTAAGGATTTGACGAAAGCGGATAAAATATTAATTATTACCTTAATGTTTTTATCTCTTGTTTTAATCTTTCCGCTTTTCTTTTATGCACCGAGCAGTAGTCAGGCTATTGTTTCGGTAGAAAATAAAGAAGTTCTACGCATTGATTTAAAAAAAGATGATACGTATACAGTGCAAGGAAAATTAGGAAAGGTTAAAATTGAAGTGAAAGATGGCAAGGTTCGTGTAAAACAAGAGAATAGTAAACACCATCTTTGTTCCAAACAAGGATATGTTTCAAATAGTAGCACTCCCATTGTTTGTTTACCCAATGAGACTGTAGTGAAAATTGAAAATCAAGAGAATGAAGAGGATACGGTGATTCAATGACAACAAGAAAAACAGTCATATTGGCTTTATTTATAGCTGTAGGAATTTTGCTTCAATTAATGGAAAGTTTTATTCCAATCTTGATGATCGTACCAGGCTTTAAGATTGGCTTTGCGAATTTAGTTTCCGTCATGGCCTTAATGATTTATGATCGAAAATCAATGTGGATTGTCAGCTTATCTCGTATTTTTTTATCGAGTTTATTACAAGGTACGCTTTTTGGAATTTCTTTTTATTTATCCTTAACGGGAGGATTAATTGCCTTGATTTTTATGACGATTGCTGATCGAACACAAGTCTTTTCTATTTATGGAATGAGTATCTTGGGGGCAGCTGGTCATAGTATTGGTCAAGTTTTAATGGTTACTTGGATTTATCAACAATATTTTATGCAATTATATCTTCCTATTTTACTTGCTTTATCGATTGTGAGTGGCTTTATTATTGCGATGATTTCACAAAAAATGATGGATCGTCTGAAAGGAAATGTTTTTTATGGCTAATCAATTTATTGGTGCATTAAAACAAGTTGAACGAATGATGAATTCAAGCTTATTTGGTTATTCTCATTCGGCTTTGCAACAATTGGATGGATTGGCTTTGGCTATGGCCAATGAAGGTATGCGTGATTGTGAATATATGAAACTTTTAGAATTGTATGCGCGTAAATATAAACAAGCCAATGAAAAAAAACGTTTACGTTTTTGCCTCATGCGTATGCAAGAAATCTTATGGTTGAAAGAGCATAAAGAATTTCAAAAGGATTTTTGTCGGATTGTTTTTACAAATGAACAATTGGATGAATATACGCTTCTTTTTTTAGAGGATTATCCATCGTTTCTAAATATTTATGAAGAACGCTTTCGTAAACGGATTTTAGCTTTTATGACATTGATCTATGTTTTGATTTTGGCGCTTTGTGTATTAGGGCTTGGATGGCGATTTTGGACGGTCTTTGCGATTGATTTATGTTTATTTGGTGGAGTCAATTATTATTGTTTCCGTTTTGCGTATAAGAAAATCTTAGATTCGCAATTTGAAGAAAAAAGATCGTGTTTGGAAGAAAATTTCTTAAAAATGGATCAAATGATTCAAATAAAATAAAGGGTATTGTGAAAAGATTGTCACATTTGCTTGTCAAATACTTCACAAAAGGATACAATTATTCTAGAAATTTGACAGTGAGGTAGACTATGGCAAATATGAAAAAGGTTCCCAAAGCGACCTTTCAAAGGTATCCGGTTTATTTAAAGGCTTTAAGAAAGCTTCAAAAACATAATGTAGATCGTGTAATGTCAAAAGAGCTTGCTGATTTAGTGAATATTGAACCAACGACCATTCGAAGAGATTTTTCTTTTTTAGGAAATTTAGGAAAACAAGGTTATGGTTATAGTGTGGATCGATTGGTTGAAATTTTTAATCGTGAATTAGGAATGGATTTTGATGAAAAAATTATATTGATTGGTGCGGGTAACTTAGGTAGTGCATTGATGAATTACAATAAATGGGATTATGTTGTTGGGGAAATTGTGTGTGCTTTTGATCGTGATGAAAGTAAATGTGGAATGCTTTATGGTGTTCCAGTTTATTCAATGAATGAGTTGAAAGAGAAATTTCCAAAGGGTTGTCATATCGCAATTTTAACCAATACGCATGCTGTACAGAGTACGGTTACAGAGTTGGTTGGTTTAGGTATTAATGGCTTTGTTGATTTTACATCGAAACATTTTGTCGTACCAAAAGGGGTTGCGGTAAAAAGTGTGGATGTGGTATCATCTATCCAAGAATTGGTTTTTGAGTCCAATTCAATAGTAGAAAAAGCGAAGAAACAAAACGAAGGTGAGTAAACTTTAAAGCGACTTGTGAGGGTGAAAGACAAGAAGGGAATCATCGGAGAACAGTTGTGGAGCTAAACTGGAGAAATTAAAGTAGACAGTTTCGTGGCGATGCGTTAAATCGATAAGAGTACATTTTATGTAAATTAGGATGGCACCGCGGTATAAATCGTTCCTTGTGTAAGGAACTTTTTTTATTTTAGGGAGGATTTTATGTTAGTTAAAAAAATGAAAGAACAGATTCAAGAATTAGATGGAAAAGAAGTAGAAGTGCAAGGTTGGGTTCGGACGAACCGTGCAAGTAAAAAGATTGGCTTTATTGTCATTAATGATGGTTCTTGTTTTTCAAACGTACAAGTTGTTTATGAAGCTTCATTAGAAAATTTTAAAGAAGCTGCAAAAATTACTTTAGGTTCAGCAGTTGAAGTAAAAGGTATTTTTGTTGCAACACCAGATGGAAAACAACCTTTTGAACTTCAAGCAAAAGAAATTACGGTACTCGGATTATGTGACCATGATTATCCAATTCAAAAGAAACGTCATACATTTGAATATATGCGTGAAATTCCGCATGTACGTCCACGTGCCAATTCTTATTATGCAATGTTCCGTTTACGTAGTGTTTTAAGTATGGCAATTCATACGTTCTTCCAAAATCAAGGTTTTGTCTATGTACATACACCAGTTATTACAGGAAATGATGCGGAAGGTGCAGGTGAGTGCTTTACCGTAACAACACGTCAAGATAATAAATATGAAGAGGACTTTTTTGGAAAGCATGCACAATTGACTGTTTCAGGACAACTTCATGTTGAACCATTCGCATTAACTTATCGAAATGTCTATACATTTGGACCAACTTTCCGTGCTGAAAATTCCAATACGACTCGACATGCAAGTGAATTCTGGATGATTGAACCAGAGTTGGCTTTTGCAGATTTAACAGATGATATGGATTGTATTGAAGAAATGATTAAATATTGTATTAATTATTGTTTAGAGCATGCTTCTGAAGAAATGGCTTTCTTTGAAAAGTTTGTTGATAAAGAATGTATTCAAAGAGTTAAAGCAGTTGCTCAATCGAATTTTGCACGTATGACCTATTCGGAAGGAATTGAGCATTTGTTGAAAGCAAAAGATCAATTTGAAAATCAAGATATTTTCTGGGGTATGGATTTACAATCAGAACATGAACGTTATCTTTGTGAAAAGGTTGTGAATGGACCTGTATTCCTTACGGATTATCCAAAAGACATAAAAGCTTTCTATATGCGTGTTAATGAGGATCAAAAAACGGTAGCTGCATGTGATTTATTGGTTCCTTATGTTGGGGAATTAGTAGGTGGTTCACAAAGAGAAGAACGTTATGATGTATTACTTGCTAAGATGAAAGAAATGGGTATGGAACAATCTTCATTGGATTGGTATTTGGATTTACGTCGTTATGGTGGATGTAAACACTCTGGTTTTGGTTTAGGTTTTGATCGAATGTTGATGTATTTAAGTGGTATGCAAAATATTCGTGATGTACAACCATATCCTAGAACGCCAAGAAATTTAGTCTTCTAAAACAGAACTTCGTTCTGTTTTTTTGTACCCTTCATATCGACAATAAAGCAAAAATTTGTTTTAATATGAATTATGGTTACAAAGAAAAAAAAGAAAAAAGGACGTCGTCATACAAAGCCGATTTCAAAACGAAATTTTACAATCTTATTGGTTGTAACGCTTGCTTTGTCTTCGATTGCAGCTTATTTGTTTGTTAGTCGTCCGTCTGATATTGATAAATTATCGCAATCCTATTTGGATTGTATTGATGAAGATACAAAGCTTGATGAGTTGGTAAAAGATTCTTATGCCAATACCTTTTCACTTGAAGATTATACTTTCTATGGAGAATCTTTGAAGCTTTATCATCAATCGGATTTATCGGCTGTAGATTCAATCGAAGGACAAAATGTTCTCTTAAGAAATGTTGAGACCAAGGATGAGGTAGTCTATACCTTTGAGGATGGTTGTGAAGATGGGATTAAAACGGGTTCGTTAAAACCAGGTCTCTATGAAATCTATATTTATGATCATTTTGTTAAGAAAAGAGCTTACTTTACTTCGAAGACACATATGTCAACGCCATTTGAGACGATGCGAAGAAATAAAAAAGTTTTGCATGTATCATTGGATGCGGATAAAGATTTTTTAAAAAATTATAAAGTAAATATGGATAAAAATTATGCCTTTTTATCGATTACAGAAAATATTCCAAAAGTTGATACAATTGATGTTTTAATTGATCCATGTGGAGATACATATAATCCGGATCTTGGACAAGTGACAAGTGGTATTGAAACGAATCAGATTAAAGAACAAAAGGAAGCTTATGTTTTTGCCAAAAAGGTAAAAAAGATTTTAGAAAGCTATGGATTGAAAGTAAAACTTACACGTAAGGAAGATGGATCTTTAAGTTATTATGGAAAAAAAGGCAGAGTTGGCCAGGGTTATGAACAAAATGCGAAGGTTTTCTTATCTTTAGGTTTTTCGCAAGATGATGAAATTGATCGTCCTTATATGGTTACAAGTGCTTATTCATCAGGGGCTTTAGCGGATACGATTTCTTATCTTATGCAAAAAAATGGTTTAGAACTCTATGATGAGAATACAACGGGACAATCTTTACATGGTGATGGTGTTCTTGTGGATTCTTTGATACAGGATGAAGATTTAAAAGAAACAAAATTTGAATTTTATCCACAATTAAGAGAAAGTGGTGGCAAATCAACCTTTGCCGGACAATATGATTCCGCTTTAGAAAATCAACGTTATGTTGATTCAAATGGAATGTACGGTTTATATTTTATGTTCTGTAATCCTTATAGTAGTGATAGCTTAAATTATTATCAAAACAATAAGAAATTGCTTGCGAAAACATTAGCGGAATCCATTACAGATTATTTTGATATTGAAAAAGGGGATACAGATGAAACTGACAATTAGTCATATCGCAAAGAATTATGGTTCTCAAGAGGTTTTGAATGATGCTTCTTTGACGGTAAAAGATAAAGAAAAAATAGCTTTAGTTGGTAAAAATGGTTGTGGTAAAACGACCTTATTAAAAATCATCAGTGGGATTGAACAAGCGGATTCAGGTGCTTGTATCAAAGCAAGTGATACCAAGGTTGGTTATTTGTCACAAATTACCTTTATGAATCAAGATCTTACCGTTTATGAAGAACTTTTAAAGGCCTTTGATCAAGTTCGTCAATTAGAAAAAGATTTAAAAGCGCAAGCAAAAATACTTGAAACAGATGCAAGTGAGCAACAATTGGCACGCTATGATCGAATGCAAAGCCAGTTTGAAGTTTTAAATGGATATGGCTATGAAGTTGAATTAAAGAATGTCTTTTATCATTTTTCCTTTACAGAAGAAGATCTACAAAAGCCTATTTCTGATTTTTCATCGGGTCAAAAAACCCGTATTGCACTTGTTAAATTGTTGTTGACAAAACCGGATATTCTTCTTTTGGATGAGCCGACCAATCACTTAGATGTTGAAGCGATTGAATGGTTAGAAAATTATGTTCGCGCCTATCCTTTTGCGGTTATTTTAGTAAGCCATGATCGAATGTTTTTGGATCATGTTTGTGATGAAATTATTGAAATAGAATATGGAAAGACGATGTCTTTTCCTGGAAACTATACACATTATGTCCAAGCTAAAAAGGATTATATTGAAAAAAATCACAGTGCATATTTGCGCCAACAAAAAGAAATTGAACGCCTAGAAGCTTTAATTGACAAGTTTCGTTATAAGAAGAGTAAGGCATCTTTTGCGAAATCGAAACAAAAATATTTGGATCGAATGGAAAAAGTAAAGGATGTAAAAGAAGATCGAAAGAAAATGCATGCATCTTTTTCAAGTGGTCGAAAAGGTGGGAAACAAGTCTTAGAAGTTGATCATTTACAAATTGGTTATGATCAATGTTTAAGCTCCGTTGATTTTGAATGTTTATCAGGCTGGCGTATGGCAATTGTTGGTCCAAATGGAATTGGTAAGAGTACCTTGGTTAAAACACTAATTAAGCAAATTGCTCCGATTGATGGATCTTTTCGATGGGGACATCAAATTGATGTTGGTTATTTTGATCAAGAGAGTGCACAAATGAAATCATCGAACACCGTTTTAGATGAATTGTGGAATCATAATCCGATGGGGACGCAAACAGAAATACGCAATACTTTGGCTTCTTTCTTATTTACCGAAGATCAGGTATTTAAAGAAGTCAATACTTTGTCTGGTGGGGAAAGAGTGCGTCTAGCACTTGCGTGTTTGATGCTTGAACATGACAATTGTTTAATTTTAGATGAGCCGACCAATCACTTAGATATCCCAAGTAAGGAAGCTTTAGAAGATGCTTTAAGTGAATATGATGGAACAATTCTTTTTGTGAGTCATGATCGTATGTTTTTAAAGAAAATGTCGGATCATATTTTAGAAATGGGAAAAGAAAGTCATGTTTACAATTTAAATTATGAAGAATATTTAAATAAAAAAGCAGAAGATGATCTGGTCGAAGTGAAAAAAAATGAGACGGTTTCATCTAAAGCAAAAACATCGTTTCAAGATCAAAAACAAATTAAAAATCGAATCACTAAGTTAGAGTCTCTTTTAGAAAAAGCAGAAGAAGAACTTGAAGAACTTCGTGAATTACGCTTTGAACCCGAATATTATCAAGATTTTCGTAAGATGGATGAATTGAATGAAACAATTGATGAAAAACACAATGAAATTAATCGTTTGATGCAAGAATGGGAAGAAAAAATGGCCCTTTTAGGATAACCTAGCGTCTAATCCTCGGTTATTCAATTGCCGAGATACAGACGCTGCATCAATCTAAACAGTATTGATTTAAAAGGGAGGTGAGGATGATGCTGCTGTCAAAAGAATTTAAGTTACATATAACAGAAGAA
>CAVBLW010000011.1:0-35547 GCA_963596085.1 Bacteroidaceae bacterium
GTATAAAAAAGTAACTGTTGATACAGAAGACAAACTCATGACTTTACTTGCTTGTAATACAAGAGATAACAATAAAAATATTATAATGCTTTCAAAAATGATTGATTAATAGCTTTATGCGA
This sequence comes from Bacteroidaceae bacterium, assembly GCA_963596085.1. GTDB lineage: Bacteria > Bacillota_I > Bacilli_A > Erysipelotrichales > Erysipelotrichaceae > Absicoccus. Next base: position 123 of record CAVBLW010000011.1, read on the forward strand.
TTAAAGATTATCCAAGAATAGTTAGGGTCACCCATACCCTCCAAGATTACATGGGTATTAAACCCCATAAGCTTGATTGAGGCTTTAATCTTTAATAGGGGATAGATTTATGTCATTTATGCCGAGAAAACTTATTGAGTTGGAAATTCCCTAAGTAAACTTGTCCTGTTCCATCTGGGAAGATTTATTCTTCCGGATGGAACGGTTTTTAGGGGGACTAGGGGATTGGGATCCAACACAATAAGGAAATTGGAATAATTGACATAAAAGCTATTTTCACTTCAGCTTTTTACTGATCTTTAAACCTTTTTAGGGATTGTTCTACCCCTTGTTTTCTTAAAGGGGGTTTTCACCTAACCCCAACTATTTTTGGAGTGCCTTATTAAATTAGATAAGTTGTAATCTGAAATGGAAAATTGTTAAAAGTTGCAAAAATCCATTCCAAAAAGAGATGGTTATATTGATTTTCAACTCTCGTGATGATTATAATCCCATCTTTGACAGTTGATAAATGCAATAAACTGAGAAAAAGCTTTAGTTAAAAGATAATTCTCGGTTTTCTTGTAGGTGTTCATGAAAATGAACACCATTGCTTTAGCAAGTGAGTAATTGAAATTTGCAAAACATAAAATCACCTGCTATGCGGGTGGAAGATAAAAAAGTTATACAAAGAAATCACCTATCCTTACTATAATGTAGATGTTCAAGCTACTTAGAAGAAAGGATAGGTGATTTCAATGGCTAAAAAAGCATATTCTTTAGCCTATACAAAATGATGTGTAAGTATCATATCATATTTGCTCCAAAATACAGACGAAAAATTATATATCCCTAATTATATCCGCACAAAAGGATTTAAATCGATCCAAAGAGATTCGATTATAGATATGGCCCTACAATATGTTGATTGGAATCGATATGACCATAATCATCCTTATTATAGAGATATTTATTGTCCCATGAAAGATGGCGAAAAACGAAGAATCGTCTATAAAGCCTATTATACAAATGAAGATGGAATGAAAAGCTTATTTCCAATTGTCTATTGTGTCATTACGAATGATATTACAAGCACATCGAAAGAAGTAATGGATTTTTATGAAGCAAGAGGAAACAGTGAAAACTTCACAAAAGAACTAAAGGATGATTTCAACGCAGGTATTCTATCGCATAATTCTTTTGTTGAAAATGAAATGGAATTTCTGATTTCAAGCTTTTCCTATAATTTGTATCATATCTTTCAATCAATGATTCTAGAAGGAAAAGATGAAAGAATCCGAATGAATACATTTCGTTTAAGATATCAAAAAATAGCTGTAAAAGTCGTTCAACACGCAAGACGGATCCAGCTAAGTTTTAGTAGTGCTTATAGAAGACAAAAACAATTCAAACAATATTGGAACAAAGTGCTTCAATTATAAAGAATTGATTCATATTGAATCGAACAGCCTAATCAGCTGTTCCGTTTTCTTGTGCCATTTTATCCGAGGATTTGCACAAAAAAAGAAATCCGATACCATTTCATCAGAAGTTCGTAATCGGATTTTTTTTTTAGCTTTTCATGAATAATTTGGGTTGAATATAAAATGTTTAGTGAAAAAGAACTGAATACTTTTATCAATATGAGGATAAATCAGCTTAGAGAATAAGGGAGAAAGAAGAGATTGTGAGAATGGAATTGGTGGAATGCTGGTTGGTGTACTGGTGGTAGCTACAGTACATCACCTGGTAAGAAACGATGTAAATAAAAAACTAAAATAGGGGATGATATGCACCCATACTCTTATCAGTCAGGGAAAACACCTTTGGTTGTTAGTTTGTAAATTAGTGAAGCGAGTTCCCTAGCTGACATGTTATCATGGTGATAGTACCAGTAATTTACAGTTGATATAAAAGCACCAAGGGCATATTCTGCAATAAAATCATTGTATTCAAGATTTTTATTTTTCATGATGGAGGAAATCATAGGCCGAAGAGTATTCATGTATTTGTTACGAAAAGAGGGACTTCCGTTTGGCCCCATTAGTAAATTTAGGATTTTTCCGAATTTCTGACAGGCGGAAGCCATGATGACAAGTATTTCTTCATAGGAAGCAGCGGAAAAATATGATTTTTCCACTTCTATTTTAATCTGCTGGATAATCTGGTTTTCTGCCTGATCCAGTAAATCATATATATCATTAAAATATTGATAAAAAGTACATCTGTTGCAATTTGCCAGATCTGTTACCTGTTTCACTTTGATTGTGTTAACAGTTTTTTTTTGTGCCAGTTCAAAAAAGGCATCAATCATATTTTCTTTTGCATTCCCCATTCGCTGAAAATCCTTTCTTTCATCTCATAAATAGATCTATCTTTATGATAATTCAAATATATTGAAATGACTATATTTAAAAAAATATTTGATAGTGCGTTTAGTCCAACACTATGTTGAAAAGTGTTGTGGTGTTTACAGTAAAATTTATTTATATTAATTACCGATAATCAATATCAAGAAAAAATCTGTCGGAGGTTTAAGATGAAGTTTATACGGAATCATTGGTATCAAATTATGCTAGTAGCATTTGCTGGAATGGCATTTACAGCATTATTCATGGGACAGGATATGACACTGCTTCAAAAACTTTTGCTTGCTTCACTGATGGCATTGCCGCTTCATCAGTTTGAAGAGTATGAGCTGCCTGGCGGTGGTCCAATTGTCATTAACAGAGTATTCTGGGGAGAAAAAGAACGTTACTTAAATTATCCTGGAAACTGGAATTCCATTATGATTGTTAATTTATCGGCATATATTTTTTACATTTTAGCTTTATGTTTGCCAAATGTGATATGGCTTGGATTAGGGACGATGTTGTTTAATCTTTTTCAGGTTCTGGGACATTGTTTTGAGATGAATATTAAAGGAAAGACATGGTATAACCCAGGTATGGTAACTTCCATTGTATTGTTTCTACCAATCAGCATTGCATATATTGTTCAGGTGGCAGAAAGTGCCATGGCAGTTACATGGGTTGCAGCAGTTGCCGCTCTTGTTGTAATGCTTAGTGTATCAGTAATTCTTCCTGTGCAGGCGATGAAAAAGGAGGATTCTCCTTATGTTATTCCAGAATGGCAGAATGAACAGTTTGAAAAGAATAATAAAAGATTTCATATATAACAAAAATTAAGGAGGACGAAAGCATGAATGAACATTTATTAATGCGTGGAAACATTGGTGGGGTAGAGATTAAAAACAGACTGTTTAAGGCAGCAGCGCAGGATTTCCCAACCTATACAGGTTTTGTAAATCAGGAGCTTTTACAGTTCTGCAGAGAGCAGGCACAAGGTGGAGTAGGACTGGTGATTACTGGTCTGTTTAATGTAAATCCCCACGAGAGTGAGTTGCGTACAGGACATCCCAAAATTACGGATGATGTATATATGAACGGGCTCATGAAACTTTCAAATGTAATCAAAGAAAATGGGGCAAAAGCATGTTTACAGCTTGGTCATTACGGATCTCATGGAGAACCTGTTGATCCGGATTATGGATGGAGATGTGTATCTTATGACGGTGTGGAAAATGAGCATTGGTTTCCTATCCTTTTCCAACAGTTTGCAGGAAAAACATATCCGCATAAAGAGTACACGGTCGAGGAAATTCATGAGCTGGTCAATGACTATGGTGATGGTGCAAGACGTGCAATGATGGCTGGTTTTGATATGGTAGAGGTGCATTGTGGAAATATGCACGGACTGAATACATGGATTACACCCAGAATGAATAAACGTACAGATGAGTATGGTGGAAGTCTGGAAAAGAGATGTAGAATTCTTTTTGAAATCGTTGAAAATATCCAAAGCAAGTGTGGAAAGAGATTTCCAATTCTTGTAAGAATTAATGCAGAAGATATGGTACCAGGTGGGCATACTGTAGAGGATACAGCTTGGATTGCGGCAGAGCTTGAGAAACGCGGGGTGGCAGCAATCAATCTCTCATGTATGAAGAGTGCAGCTCCTATGCAGGCTCCGATGGGAGAGGTAATGCCATATACAGAAACTGTAAAGAAGGCAATTTCAATTCCGCTTATGGTATGCGGCTCCATGAATCGTCCGGAGATGGGAGAAAAAGCAATTGCAGATGGAAAACTGGACTATGTCGGTTTTGCAAGGCAGCTTTATGCAGATCCACAGTGGCCGAAGAAAGTGTTTGAACAAAGAACGGAGGATATACGTCCATGTCTCAGATGTAACGAATGTCTGAATATGAACAGAAGTGCATTTTGCGGGGATCTTGCCTGTACAATGAATCCACAGCTTGGAAAAGATGATACCCTTCCAATCACAAAAGTCGAGACTCCGAAAAATGTTGCGGTAATCGGTGGAGGGCCTGCAGGAATGGAAGCAGCTTTAGTTGCAGCTCAGAGAGGACATAAGGTAACCTTATTTGAAAAAAGAAAACTTGGAGGACTTGTTAACGAGGCTTCCGTGCCAGAGTTTAAAGCGGATTTAAGAGCCATGATTACATATTTTGAAACACAGCTGAAAAAACATGGCGTGGAGATTCGTATGGAAGAAGCTACAGTAGAAAATGTAAAGAGCTTTGATGTGGCAATTGTAGCTTCGGGTTCACAGAAGAACAAGCTCAGAGTACCGGGAGCAGATGGTGAACAGGTGCAGAATGCGATTGACTGGCTGAGTAATCAGAAGTTAAATGGGGATCAGATTGTAATTATCGGCGGTGGAAGTGTTGGAATTGAGGTAGCACTGAAAAATGCCATGAACGGAAAGAAAGTAACCGTTGTTGAAATGATGGATGACATTATGAAGGGTGAATATATCAATACCAAAATGATCTATATGGAGATGCTCCAAAAATTTGGAGTAACGGTATTGACAAACACCGGAGTTAAAGAGATTGATGAGGATTCGGTTGTTGTTGAAAAGGATGGAAAGACAATGGAAATTCCAGCGACAGATGTGCTGACATCGGTTGGATTAAGACCGGATCTGTCACTCCGTGATGAGCTTGATAAAGTACCGGGACTGTTAGTTTACTATGCAGGAGATTGTGAAAGGCCAAAGTTAATTTTTGATGCAATCCATGCCGGATTCTATGTAGCAAGACTCGTATAGAGTGATTAGAACATAATTGAGTGGGCAGGTATATGAAAAATTTTATTTGAGGATTAGACGAAAAGAAAACACCAGTTCAATATTGATGTAGTATAGGGATTGGTTGAATAAAAAAGATTGTATATTGAATGTATGGGATTAAAGCAAGGCAGGGACTGTCAAGTAAAGTGTGTAAGTTTTTTTGATTTAGCTAAAGTCGATAGTGGCTTTAGCTTTTTTACCGTTGTAAGCTTTTTATGCTGCAGGGATTAACCCCAATGTGAAATTACGTGTCCATGACGATTATTCGATTCTATCGATTTTAACTGAACTTGTTTTACATAAGACCAACTATGATGTCGTTGCTTTACCAATAGAACCAGCAATCATTCGTACGATGAGTGTTGTAACAAAGGATAAACATACATTATCTCTTGCTAGTATAGCGTTTATTGAACATTTGTTTGCACAATCGGACCAACTTTTATAATGGGTATCCTATTTTCAATCGTGCTATACTAAAGAAAAGATTTATAAGAAAAGAGGATTCGTATGGCATTCACAATGAATCAAGCGAAAGATATAATTCACAATTATTATACATTGACAAGTCCATCCGAAGAGGATGATTTCCTTTTTGTAGAAGCTTTGGATTATTTGATTCACGAAACAAAACAGTCCAAGTATATGATGGAATTGGGTGGATGGTATTATGCAAACAAGCAATTTGATTTAGCTGAAGAATATTATTTACAAGCTGCTCAACTCCAAGATATTGATGCTTATCAATGTCTTGGATACATTTATTATTATGGTCGTGTTGGTAAACCAGATTATAAAAAAGCATATACGTATTATAAATTAGCGAGTGATGCAGGTGATTTAATTGCCAGCTATAAAATGGCCGATATGTATCGAAATGGCTATTATGTTTCAAAGAATTATGAGAAATATGTTTCCATTATAAAATCACTCTATCCTAAAATTAAAGATGCTAACAATGTCTTTCAACCTTTACCGGAAATTTATAGTCGTTTAGCACGGATTTATAAAGAAGAAAATCAAATGGATCAAGCTATTGATTTATTATTGTATGCTAAAAGCTTTCAAGCACAACGTTTAATGTATAATGGTTTTTTTGGTGATTTAAGCATTATGAAATCCATTGTTTTAGATTTATATCAATTGATTGCATTTGATCGCGATGTTGTAGACTTATTTGATTTATATTATGTTTTACAAGCACCGGCTAAAGTTTATATTTCGATTCATCAAAAAGAGTATGAAATCGAATCAAAAATAGAAAATGAGATGCTTTATATTTCGATGGATCATCAGAATTATGAAAATATTGATGAATTTTTTTTAAGAGCAAAAATTGGCAAAGAACGTCTATCTGCGCAATATTTAAATATTGACTATGTGGAGATTCAATCATGGAACTTAGAAAAACAGAACATCTAAGCCGAATGGAAGCTTATCAACAACGAATTTTCTATCGTGATCAATTAAAAAAAGAAGCCTTTTCATTTCAAGAAGAATATTATCGAATCTTTGGTGATTTAATGCTGGAAGCCTTTCAATTAAAGATTGAATGTATTCGTTTAAAAAAAGAAATTTCGTATTGTCAACTTTGTATCAATCAAAACAGAGAAATCAATCAAAATGAGTTAAATACAATGATTGAAAAAATCATGGAAGATTATCAAAAAGAGTTAAATCAATTATCTATGCATGTCAATCTTTCGAAAGAGGCCAAGACGATTTCACCAAAAGATTTAATGGAAATCAAAAAAATCTATCGAAGAATTGTTAAGAAAATTCATCCCGATTTAAACCCAGAAAGTTTTAAAAAGAGGGAAGTAAAAGATTTATGGGATCGAATGATGTTGGCATATCAATGCAATCAACTTGAAGAGCTAAAAGAAATTGAAGTCTTGTTAGAATTTATAACGAAGGATGCTTCAAATCATTCCATTGAGAATTTAGAAGAACGTTTAGAAAAACTCAATGAAGAAATCGAAAGGATTGTAAACACAAATCCTTATCAATATAAATTTTTATTAAACGATGAAAATGAAGTTAAAGAACAGAAAGATAACTATCTTCGAGAGATTAAAGAATATCAGAAATATAAAAACGATTTAGAAGAATTGTTGAAACAATTCGAAATAAAAGAAATTTTTAATTAGGAGATAAAATATGTCCAATGAAATCACAATTAGTCAAGAAAACATGGTTTCGATTCTTGAAGAATCGGGAATTACCAATTTAATTAAACCATTGGTAAAAGAAATCTATTTGTTCGATACATATATTGCTGGAACAAGTTATATAAAAGATCAATCTTTATTTCAGCAATTAAAGCCAAACGACTCTTTGATTTTACGTCGTGATATAGAAAATAAATTTGATGATAAAGCCATTGTTATATTGAATCAAAAGAAAGAAAAGTTAGGTTATATTCCAAGAAAAGACAATGTCATCTTTTCACGTTTATTGGATGCAGGAAAACTCTTATGCGCTTCAGTAAAAGAGATTTCAAAAAAAGGGAATTTTTATACAGTAAAAATCAATATAAACCTTGTAGATTTTTAGTTGGGCAGAAGGTGCATCTAGTTTAGTGAAAGTCTGAACTACAAGCTCTTGTTTGTGAGAATATGAGTAGTGGTTCGTGTAAGGGACTAGCTATACAAAAAGCGGAAAGATTCGCTTGAATCAATCCGCTTGAATACTTTCTAAGAATGTTGTAATTACGTATAAATAGGGACTGTCAAGTAAAATTTGACTGCCTAATCCTAATTTTTTCCTTTTTTCTTTTGTTTCTGTCATATCTTTATTGTCCTTTTGATTAAATAAGTTAATTTTTAACTTTAGCGATTTCAGCAGTTATATCTAAAAATTCTTCAACATCAGATACTGAATTCACGTGTAATGGTGATAATCGAACGACACCGTCTAAATCAAAGGCTTCTAACATTCGTTTTGAGTAAAGACTACTTGCCGATCGTTCGTAGGTAACAACACCTCGTTTTTCATATTCTTCGACACTTTCTTCACAAGACATATTTTCGAAAGAAACACTGAAAATTAGATCTCTCGTATTCAAATCTTTTCCATCCATTGCAACAGTAACGCCATCTATATGACGAAGTCCTTTCTTATTTTCTGTTCCTTCCAATAATAAGAACAATAATCCTCTTTCATGATCTGCAATTCGTTGCATTCCTTTTACATATAGTTTTCTTCGGTTGCTTTCTTCAGGATTTTTCGTTTTTCCTAAGGAAATCACATATTCAATAACTTCCTGGATTGCGGCAAATTGTGCGGTTGCAGGACTTCCGATTTCCCAATCATTTTTCGCTTTTCCTAATAATCGGTGATGATCAAAAGATGCAACGCGATTGGATAGCCATGCTAACGCAAATCCTCTTACGCCAAAGAATTTATATGGGGCAAAGTGCATCATATCTACGCCAATTTCTTCCGGATTTAATGCGCCATGTGGGGCATGTTGTACGGCATCACAAATAATATAAATATTTGGGTTAATTTCTCTTGCTCTTTTAAAAATTGTTTCAATATCAAAGATATAGCCAGAAATATTAGATGCTGCCATACAACTGAGTACGGCTGTGTTCTCATCAATCAGAGAAATGACTTCTTCTGCATCTACACCACCTGTTATTTTATTTGCTTTCGCAACTCGAAGTTCACATCCATTTTTTTGGGCGTAATAAGTCATTGCATCAAATGAGGACGGATGTTCTAAAATCGTTGTTACAAAATTTGTACCTTTGGCGTGCTCAGAAAAAATTCTTGCGATTTCCATCATGATTTGCGATGCTGTATAACTTGGATAAATAACCCCGTTTTCAGTGCCAAATATAACTTCTTTGATATCGGCTCTAGCCTTATCTTCCATCTTTAGAAGTTCCAAAGCGAGTTCATTGGAGTGTTCTGATGCATCTGGCATTTCACTTACTCGTTTAAATGCATCTTCCGCAGCAATCAATCGCAAAGATCCACCCGCATTATCAAAAAATAATCTGTGACGTTCTTTGATATCTTGATCGACGTAATTAAATTTTTTTCGAATTTCTTTTAGTTCTTCTTCAGTAAACATCTTCACTGTAAACATATCTTCTTTCATTTTGATTCTCCTGTGTTTTTAATAAATAATAATCATTCAATAAGATTGGCCAATTTATTACAGTGATTTTTTATTTTTCTAAATATATTATAATTAAAATATAAATATTTAATAAATTGATTATTTCTTTATATAATATAAGAAACGATAATATTTAAATGATTAATAAGGAGAAATACTATGGACTATGATATGTTCGAAACCTTTATCATCCTTTGTGAAACAGGAAATATCACAAAAACGGCAGAACTATTGTATAAAACACAACCTGCGATTTCATCACGAATTCAACAATTAGAAGATGCACTCGGCTATACATTGATTAAAAGAGAGAGGGGAAAGAAAACGATTAAATTGACTTCCAAGGGAGAAGAATTTTTAGAAATTGCTCGAAAATTTATGTGCCTTTATGGTGAAATGGAAGAAATTAGGAATATTCAGAAAAATAGTTTGATGGTTTCGTCTATAGACAGTCTGAATGCCTCAATAACGAGTGATATTTGTAATACCCTTATTGAAAAATATGGTACACGTATTTCACTTTTGACGTATCAAACCCCAGATGCATATCGAATGATTGCAGATAAACAACTTGATATTGCTTTTGTTTCGGCAGCGATTCAATCGAGTGGTGTGATTTGCGAACCTTTATTTAAATTAGACTACATTATTGTTAAAAGGACCTCTAATCCTGGAAAACCAACACAAATTTCAATTAATGATCTCAATCCGAAAACAGAACTTTATCAACGTTGGAATTCTGAATTTGAAGCCTGGCATCATTACCGCTTTGGAAATGATAATTATAAAATTCATGTAGATTCTTGTGCTACGTTAAAACGTTTTCTTCATCTTCCAGATAGTTGGGCGATTATACAACGCTGTAATTTAGCTGAAATTTCAGCGGATATTCCCGTACAAGTTTATACGCTTTCAGATATGCCTCCAGAAAGAATATGTTATATGATTTCAAGTGCTTATCAAGACCGTATAAATATGGGCATTATTCAAAAGTTTAAACAAACAGCTTATGAATATTCAAAAACGAATCATTTTTATCACGAAAATGATATATACCTTTAGCTGATTCAAAAATTGAATCAAAAAAAGTGTGAAGCTTAAAAACTTCACACCATTTTTATTTAAAGCGTTGAAAGAAATGTTCTGGCAAAATTTGAAGCAAACGATTCACAACAAATAATGCAACAATACGATCCAAATAATCGGTTAAGAATTGAACGATAAAACAACTTGCGGTTAGACCGAAATGCAAACTTTTATTGAATAATTGAACCAAAACGGTTGAACCAGAAGAAGTAATTCCACCGAATAAATTGGCGGTAATTGAAGCACTCACAAGGGTAGATGGTAGTGTAATTATAAGTGCAGCTAGAAAAATCCACCAACGATTATCACTTTTTTTCTTATATACAAGCCCTGTCATTAAACCTAAAATAATTCCGACTGGGGCATAGTAAAGAGAATAGATATCACTTGTAAATCCCATGATTAAACCACTGAGAACATTTGGAAGCATACCGTAAACAGGACCTAAAACAGCACCGACAAATACGGTTCCAATACTGTCAAAATAAATTGGCAAATGGAAAAGAAGCGCAATTTGTCCACCAGCTACGTTAATACAAATAGCCAATGCGATAAAACAAAGGTGATAAATATTAATTTTATTTTTTGTTAATTCTGTATTCATTTTAAATCTCCTTTATGACTTGGTTCAATAAATCCAATTGATCTTCTTCAATATTCAAAAGCGTAGAGAAGAACAGTCTAAAGAACTTGTATACATTTGTTTCAGTAAGTATATGGGCATTTGCTTCTTTTTGATAAAAGTGCATTGTATCTACAATAGATTGGCCTTGTGCAATGCCTTCGGTTGCAATATCAACATAACGATCAATACCACTACAAATCGAAGAATCGATAAAATAAGCAATTGCTAAAGGATCATTGATAACACAACCTAAAAGATGTTCTTGTTTCCAATGAAAATCATAATAAAACTTTGTAATCTTTTTGATAAAATTACCAAGATCGGCATCTAAGCGAATCATATATTCTAATAAAGTTGGTGTTAAAACAATTTTTCGTGTTACATCCAAGCCGACCATATGAATCTTTTTATGGTGTTTTAAAGCGGTTTGATAAACCATTTGGGCAGCATGGGGATCGCACCAATAATTGTATTCAGCAACTGGAGAACAATTTCCATGTATGCGATAGGAACCGCCCATTGAAATAATTTCATCAATGGCTATAAAAGCTCTTTCATCCTCTTGGATCAAATGAGCTAGATTCGTTAATGGACCAATCGCAAGAATGGATACCTTTTCTTTTTTAAGCGTTGTTTTTAAAAAATCAATGGCACTTTGATCTTGTTGATATCCAGGAATATCTTCTAGAAAGCTTTCACCTAAACCATCGGAGCCATGGGTATCAAGGGCATCGATATAAGGTTTCTTTAAAGGTTTAGAAGCACCAAGAAAAATAGGAATATCCAAACGATTCATTTTATGAAGAATTTTTTTCGCGTTTTCAAATCCCATTTCAACTGGACAATTGCCACAGACAATGGTAATTCCAAGAACTTCAAGATCTTTACTTTTTAGTGCCAACATAAGCGCTAAGCTATCATCAATACCGGGATCACAATCAATAATCACTTTTCTTTTCATTGAAAACTCCTTTCTATAAAAAAATGCCTATGGTTAAACATAGGCATTGAAAAACAATCAAATCATCGATTTGATGCATATAAAGAGTGAACAAAGAAAAACTTTGCTCATTTTTTTATACTTACTTTACTTTGCCTAGTTTTTTATACTGGGATGACGTTTCGAACCAGTGCATAGAAGACCTTATCACATTTAGGTATAAAATTCTAGGACAAATTTAGAAAATCATTTTTGAAGAATTGCATAAAATTGATCATAAGATGGCTTTAAGAGTTTATAAATATCCGGCTGAATCCGATAAAGTGTGTAATCTTTTAAACGTTGATCTTCTTCTTTTTGAATTAAGGTTCTTTCAATCATTTTTTTATTATTTAATAAGCCACTTTTCTTTATAACACCTTTAAATTCCAAAGGTTTATTTTCATTTTCTAGAAATTGAACAAAAATGGCTTTGTCTTTTTTGTTGAGCGAAGTCATAAAGTTCCATAAATCAGGAATCGCTTCTTTTTTCTTTTTCTTAAAAAACATAGTATCACCTTTCTCATTTTACTTGAAAATAAACTTTTTTTGCATGTTTTTCTTAAAAAAAACGTATTAGAGATTGGACAAAGGAATGTCAAAAAAGGAGATGAAAAAGATGAAGAAAGTAATGAGAACGCTTTTGGCCATGGTTTTCTCAATATTGACAGGATTTCAAGTGATTTCAGCACAAGAAATCTTGCCAATATTAACCATTGAAGTCATTGGAGATGGAATTGTTCAAGTGAATGATGGACAAGATCAAACAACATTAAAACAGGGTGATGTCTATACGCAATCGTATGAAGAAAAACGGAGTATTCAAATTAATGCCCAAAGCAATGAAGGATCTAAATTAACGGAAGTTTTATGCAATGAACAAGTGCCATCCGATTTCATCAAAGGACAGGATTGGCAAAGTGTTTATGCAATGGGAAAGGATTCGGCAAGTATTCGAATTACTTTTTCAAAGACACAAGAAGTGACAGGTGGTGTAGAAAAAGAAAGAATGACTTCAAAAGCACGTTCAGCAGGTATTCGTATCAATAGTGCAAATGAAGTATTATGGTATAATCCCTCGATGCCAGGTGTAGGTATACAAGCGGCAACTTATGCTTTATCCAATGGAAAAACCGCTTTTTGTGGAGAAGGGATGAATGCGGGTGTTATGATTGGACAAACGGTAGGAAATCCAGTTGAACAAAACAATGCCAATTTACGAAAAGCACTTTTCTATGGATATCAAGGACCAAATGATTTATTAAGTGGAAGATATGGAAGTGCTGGTGCTTTGGCTTTGACAAGCGAATTGGTTTCTTATGCCAATAGTGGCACATGTTCGGCTTCGGCCATTCCGGCTCATTTCAATTGGATTCTTGCGAATGTTGCCAATTACATTTTTGCTCAGGCGGATCCATCGGATGTTTATAAGGTTTATCGTTGTAGCAATTCTTTATATGGAATGAATTGGCAAAATATTTATACGAAACGACAGGATATTTGTTACGGCGAGTACAATCCTTATGGAAAAGTTAAAATTAAAAAGGCTTCAGGCAATCCAAGCATTTCCAATGGAAATGAAAATTATGCCGATATGAAGGGAAGTCAATATGGTTTGTATAAAGACCAAGCTTGTAAAGAATTGATTGGAACGTTTACATTGAATGAAAAAGGTGAGTCCAATACGTTAGATCATATCAAAGTTGGCCGTTATTATCTAAAAGAAATGCAAGAGCCGAAAGGTTTTGGACTAGATATGACGGTTTATCAAATTGATGTCGTTGCCAATCAAACAACGACGACCTCTGTGTATGATCAGCCCCAATCCAATCCCATTGAAATTGTTTTAAAGAAAATTGATGCCGACACCAAAACAAATCAAAGCCAAGGTGAAGCTTCTTTGGAAGGCGCTCAATTTACCATTTGTTATTATGAGAAAAAAGATAGTGAGGCAAAACGTACTTGGGTTATTCAAAGTGATGCGCAAGGAATCGCAAAATTAAATGATGGATATAAAGTATCGGGTGATGATTGGTATACCAATCAACAAGGACAAATCGTCTTTCCTTTAGGTTATGTTACGATTCAAGAAACCAAAGCACCAAGCGGTTATCATTTAAATAAAGAAGTTGTTACCAAAGAAATTAAAGCAGAAGGAAAAGAAGAAATAATCACAACGTATCAGATTCCCAAAATTGAAAATAAAGTAAAAACAGGTAAGTTTTCAATTACGAAGTTGATTACCGATGCAAATCAAAGTGAAATCATGGAAGGGGAAGTTCATGCTCGTTTTATAGCAGTATTAGAAAGTTACTACAAACAAGCCAATCAAGATATTCACCAGGCTTTAAAATTAGCGCAAGAACAAGGAACCGAAAAAGAATGGTCCATTCTAAATACGGATCAAGATGGTATCGCTCAATCGAATGACTTAGCTTTTGGAACTTATATTGTTAAACAAGTTAAAGTAGGTGAAAATGCAGAGGAAACGGAACCTTTAAAAGAAACTTTTAAGTTTGTGGTTAGCGAAGATCAAGTCTATGGGCTATTAGAAGATGGACGTCGTATTGATGCAAATAAGGATGGTATGGTCCATTATTCAATCAATGATATTCCTTTTACTAGTTTGGTAAAAATTGTAAAAAAAGATAAGGATACAGGAAAAACAATTTCCTTAAATGGAGCCGCTTTCCAAATTAAAAAGATGGATGAAGATGGAAATGTAATTCAAAATTATTCTAAAAAGACGATTCGTACCGATGAAAAAGGCATCGTATCGATGAAAGTTGGAAACCAATGGTTGAATACATTTGTGACAAGTGCAAATCATACATTAAGTATTGATTCAGCTTATTATGCACAGGATGAAAAAGGAAGTGTCACCTTACCTTTGGCTTTACCAAGTGGAACCTATCAATTAATTGAAACCAAAGCACCAAAAGGTTATCTTTTAAGCAATCAAGGAAAATTTAAAATTACGAAGTCAAACATTAGTGGAAGTGATGAAGATGGGCAGCCTGTTTTAACGATTATTGCCAAAAATCCTCATCCGAAAGCTTCATTGACTTTTACGAAAACATGGCAAGAAGGTCAAAAAGGGCATGGAAAAGCTAAATTCCAATTAAGTGCAAGAGAAGATATTGTCGATCCAGCCGATGGAAAAATCCTCTATCAAAAAGATGAAATAATCGGACAATATGAATTGGATGAAAACGATCAAATTGAATTAAAAGATTTACCAATGGGTATTGCTTATTCTTCTTTTGAATGGAAAGAGGTTTCTACTTATGAAAACTATCAGATCAATGAAAATGAAATAAAAGTGGAATTTGTACAAAAAGATGAAGAAAAAGAAAATTATCATCAAGAAATTACGATGAAAAATGAACGCATATCGATTAAAACCAAAGCCTTAAATCTTCAAAGCAATCAAAAGGAATTTAATTCGGCAAAAGAAATTGAAGTCAATGATATTGTGACCTATCAAGGCCTTCGTAAGAATCAAACCTATACTCTATATGCACAGCTTATTGATAAGGAAACAGGACAAGTTGTATATCGTTTGGATGGTTCTATGGTTGATGGAAAAAAAGAATTTAAAGCCAGTCAAAAGGATGGAAGCATTCAAGTTCCTTTGAAATTCGATGCTTCAAATTTAGGCGGAAAAGATTATGTAGTTTATGAAACTCTATATGGAAGTGGCGAACATAAAGATTGTGAAATCGCAAGTCATAAAGATTTAAAGGATGAAAATCAAACAATTACCATTAAAGATTCAAAAATTTCAACCAAGGCCCAAACAGAAAATGGAAGTCATTTCCAACAAATTAAACAAGGAAAAGTAACGCTTAGTGATTTTGTTTGTTATGAAGGACTTGTTAAGGGACAAAGTTATATATTGAAAGGTTCCATAAGAAATGCGAAGACTGGAGAAATCGTACAGGATATTCAAAGTATTAAAGAATTTACACCTAAGCATAGTGAAGGTGAAGTTCAAATGGACTTTGAAATAGATACCAATCAAATAGAGGCAAATCAAACCTGGGTTATCTTTGAAACATTGTATGAAAAGCAAGACCAAAAAGAAGTAGAAGTAAGCAGTCATCAAGATTTAAGCGATGCCAATCAAAGTATTTCTTTTATTAATCTGCATACCCAAGCGAGCAGCTCAAATGGCAGCAATGAACAACAAGTTGGTAAAGAAAAAGTGACATGGACCGATCAAGTTTTCTATGAAGGTTTAGAAGCAAATCAAGAATATCGTTTAAAAACGCGTTTGATTTCTAAGAATTCACAAGAGGAATTGATGCAGCAGGAACAAACTTTGATTACAACGCAAAGTGATGGTGTAATTGATGTTCAATTTGAAGTGGATGGAAAATGGATCAAAGAAGGGGAAGATTTTGTCTTTTATGAAAGCTTAGAAAAAGATGGAAAAGAAATCGCCAAACATGAAGATCTCGAAGATCAAAACCAAACCATTCATGGTATTGATTTACATACCAAAGCTCAATCGGAAAAAGGGAATCAAAAAGTATTAGCTAGTTCAAAAGTGACCTTTAAGGATATTGTTGCTTATCGTAATTTAGAAGTAGGAAAAACATATACCGTTAAAGGAAAATTGATGAATAAAGAAAGTAAGGAAGCTCTTTTAGTTAATGGAAAAGAAGTAACAGCAAGCCTTGATTTTATTCCAGAAAAAAAGGATGGACAAGTTATTCTTGAATATACTTTAAATGCTAGTGATTTGGAAGGAAAAGAACTTGTTGTCTTCGAGGACTTATATAAAGATCAAATTCAGGTTGCAACGCATGCCGATTTAGAAGATCAAGATCAAACCATCAAATTCAAAAATTTTGAAATTAAAATCAATAAAGTTGACTCCAACAATAAACAAAATATCACAAACGAAGATTTTGTTTTCACTTTATTTTCGAATGAGACCTGTACGAAAAAAGTAGAAAGTGTACATGGCAATCAAAAAGATGGAACTGCTTCATTCAAAATAAAAGAAGGCATTTATTTCTTAAAAGAAACGCAAGCACCAAAAGGCTATCGTTTAAATCAGGATGTTATTAAAGTCGAAGTGAAAGAAAATCAATTGTTTGTACAAAATCAAAAAGTAGAAACGGATGCAAACTATCAATATACGTTCGCAATTGAAAACACAAAAGATTCAAAACAAGTAAAAACCAGTGCTTCGAATCATAAAGTATTCTTTGTGTTCGTATTGACAGCTGCTTTATTTGGCATTGTTGAATTGATCAAACGTCATAAATAAGCATAAATAAAATTCGTCTTGAGAATTCTCAAGACGATTCTTTTTTTAAAAAGAGAATGAATTGTCAAGTAATTCGATTTCTACAATAGATAATAAATCAATTTTTTTCTTAACGATTTGAATCATACGTAGATCGATATTCAGTTTAGAGACGATGCCTTCAACTTGAATATAAGTTTCATTCTCAAAATAAACAATGCGAATCATAGAACCAACTTGAATTTGATGTAGCTTTAAATCCAATTCGTCTTTTTGATCTTCGGATAATTCTCGTTTTTTAACGATTACTTTTTCTTCTTGGGCTAATAATTCACGAAAGCCTTTTAATGCATCAAAGGATTGAAAGATTTGGGCGCGATTTTCTTTAGGCATTGTGACCTCCAATTAAGGTATTTCTTTTTTTTGTGGTGGCTTTCTTGCAAAGATTCATTCCTTTTAAAACGGCATTCTTTCCATATTTTTTCTTAATATTGACTAAGGTCTTTTGAATTTTTTTCTCTTTTTCTATTTCATTATAATCAGTGAACAAATCATATTGTTCATATTCTTCCGCTTGAATATTTCCAAAGTGAATGGCAATTTGACGAATGGGAATGTTCTTTAAAACGGTTCGTTGGTATAATATACAAAATTCTTTTAATAAGATTTTATAGGAATTCGTTGTATTGCTGATTTTTGTACTTCCTCTAGAAGGTGAATGACAATCTTTTGAATAGCCAATATATAAAGAAATATGATTGGAAACAAGTCTTTTTTCCGTTAAGGATAGAACGTTGATTTCAACCATTTCTTTTAATACAAGAAAAGCTTCTTCATAGGTATAATCTTCAAATAAAATTTGCGAGTTGGAAATGGACGATTGTTTGGGCTTATAGGCTTTAATATCTGCAATGCTTGTGCTTTCTTTTCCCCATGCATGATCAATTAAATATTCGGCATTGACTCCAAATTCTTTATAAAGAATACCTTCTGGATAATGGGCAATATCATAGAGATCGAATAGACCTAAACGGGCTAAATGACGAATGGTTCCTGGCCCAATCATCCAAATATCCTTTAATGGCTGATGATGCCATAAGGTTTGACGAAAGAGATCTTCATCAAGATAACCCATAAAATCTTTCGCATGTTTGGCACAAACATCTAAGGCGACTTTAGCTAGAAATAAATTTGTTCCGATTCCAACCGTTGCACAAATTCCGGTTTCATTAAAAACTTGATCAATGATGGTTTTTGCGAGCTCTTTAGCGGATTTTCGATAAAGTCTTAAATAGGAAGTAATGTCTAAAAAAGCTTCATCGATTGAATACATATGACAATCTTCACTGCTGACAAATTTTAAAAAGATACCATATATTTTTGCGGCATAGCGCATATATAAAGACATCCGTGGAGGGGCAATGATATAGTCAATGTTTTTGGGGATTTGATAAATACGGCCTCGACTCGGTACACCTAATTTTTTGATTGCGGGACTAGCGGCTAAAGTAATGGCGCCGTTGCGTGTTGGATCAGCAACAACTAAATTGATTTTAAAAGGATCGAGGCCTCTTTCAACACATTCAACCGAAGCATAAAAAGACTTTAAATCGATACATAAATAAATTTTTTCCATAGGACCTCCTCGCTTATTAGAATACGAATAAAAAAGCCAAAAACAAGATAGATTTGGGAATTTCTGTTAAAAAAGTGCGCAAATATTACTTTTTATTCATTAAATTTGATATGATAACAATGAGGTGAATACTATGCTGTTAAGAGAATTGTTGCTGCAATATGAAATTGAAAATGAAAAAAATCATGCCGAAGTGGCAAAGGAAGTAGGGGTTTCTCTATCTACATATTATCGGTGGTTGGCTGGTGAAAGTACGCATTTAAAGGCACGAACAGTTCAACGTCTATCTGAAGTTTTACAATATGATATGAGTCAAGTCGTAGAAGAAAATTCACGAATTAAGCCCATTCTTGGTCAAGTAAAAGCAGGGTATGATTATTTTGCACAAGAAGATATTGAAGGCTATATCGAATTAGGCACTGCCGATGCGCAAAAGGGGGATTATTTTTTACGCATAACCGGTGATTCGATGGAAGGAAGTCATATTTATGATGGGGATTTGGTTTATGTTCAACAATGTGATTGTGTACAATCAGGGAAAATTGCGATTGTTCTAATTGGTGAAGAAGCAACCATTAAGAAAGTTTATTATAAAAATGGATTAATGATTTTAGAAGCAAGCAACGCAAAGTACGATTCACGTTTTTTTACGAAAGAAGAAATTGAACAGCTTCCAGTACGAATTTTAGGTTTAGTACGTTATGTACGCAGAGATTTGTAGCTATGATAGACGAACATTAAAATTTTTGATAAAATGAGATGAATGTTAAGGGAGGCTATCATGAGTAAGGAACAGGAAAGCAAGAACTTTATTGAACGAATTATTGATGAAGACTTAGCTGAAGGAAAATATACAAAAATCGTAACCCGTTTTCCTCCAGAACCCAACGGATATTTACATGTTGGACACGCAAAATCGATTTTGTTGAATTATGGTTTAGCACAAGAATATAATGGTGATTTCCATTTACGTTTTGACGATACAAATCCAATGAAAGAGAATACAGAATTTGTTGAATCGATTGTGAAAGATGTAGAATGGTTAGGCGCTAATTATGTAGGTGGTGTACGTTTTGCATCCAATTATTTTGAGCAAATGTATGAAGCTGCTGTTAAATTGATTAAAAAAGGAAAGGCCTATGTCGACGATTTGAGTGCAGATGAAATCCATGCCTATCGTGGAACATTGACGGAAGCTGGAAAAGAATCTCCATATCGTACACGTTCGATTGAAGAAAACTTAGATTTGTTTGAACGAATGAAAAATGGTGAATTTGCAGATGGTTCACGAACTTTACGTGCCAAAATTGATATGGCAAGTCCTAATATCAATATGCGTGATCCAATTATTTATCGTGTTGCACGAATGAGACATCATAATACAGGGGACCAATGGTGTATTTATCCAATGTATGATTTTGCACATCCAATTGAAGATGCCATTGAAGGTGTTACCCATTCGATTTGTACTTTAGAATTTGAAGATCATCGTCCTTTATACAATTGGGTCGTAGAAGAATTAGAATATCCACATCCACCGAAACAAATCGAATTCGCAAAAATGTATTTAACGAATGTGATTACTGGAAAACGTTATATTAAGCGTTTGGTTGAACAAGGAATTGTTGATGGATGGGACGATCCTCGTTTAGTAACGATTGCCGCTTTACGTCGTCGTGGTTTTACACCAGAATCTTTGATGAAATTTATGGAGCTTGCAGGGGTTTCAAAAAGTAATTCATCGGTTGATTATGCGATGTTGGAATATTGTATTCGTGATGATTTAAAACCAAAGGCACCTCGTTTGATGGCTGTTTTAGATCCAATTAAATTGGTTATTGATAATTATCCAGAAGGACAAGTTGAATATTTAGATGCACCATTAAATGTAGAAAATCCAGAATTAGGTGAAAAGAAAGTTCCTTTTTCTCGTGAAGTATGGATTGAAAGAGAAGACTTCATGGAAGAACCAATTCGTAAATATAAACGTTTTTATGTAGGCAATGAAGTTCGTTTAATGAATGCTTATTTTGTAAAGTGTACAGGCTTTGAAAAAGACGAAAATGGAAATGTAACGGTTATTCATGGAACCTATGATCCAGAAACAAAATCTGGAAGTGGCTTTACAGCACGTAAAGTAAAAGGAACTATTCATTGGGTCGATTGTCAAAAGGCTGTTCCAGTAACTGTCCGTTTATATGAAAATCTAGTGGATGAAGAAAAAGGTGTCTATAATGAAGATGGAAGTATCAATTTGAATCCAAATTCATTGGAAGTCTTAGAAAATTGTTACGTTGAAGAAGCAATTCAAAATTATAAGCCAGGGGATGCTTTCCAATTTGTTCGTAAAGGTTTCTTTAATATTGATACAAAAGATTCAAGTGAAGAACATCTTGTTTTCAATCGAATCGTATCGATGAAAAGCTCATTTAAATTACCAAAATAGAAAAATAAAAAGTTGTAGTGAATCTCTAGATTTCTACAACTTTTTTTCTGCTTATAAATGATTGTATTTTTCTTAAATAGAATATAGACAAAAAAGGCTTTGATTTTTCAATCAAGGCCTCATTTTTTTAAGCATTTTCTAAATCTTTTTCAAGTCGAGAAATACCAATTTGAATACGTGCTAAGCTTTCTTCTTTTCCTAATAAATAAGCAATTTCAATTGCTCCACCTGGTGTTGCTCTTTTTCCTGAAAGAGCGGTACGAATTGGCCAGAAAACAACGCTATTTTTAACTTCAAGTTGACTTGGAAGAGCCATCATTGTTTCTTCTAAGGCTTTTTCATTCCATTCATTTAAAACTTCTAAAGCTTGGTAAGCAGCTTTTAAAGAAACAACGGATTTTTCTTTGGTTGATTTTTGACGTTTATGACGATACATTTCTAAATCATAATCTTTTGGTAATTCTTCTAAGAAATCAATTTTGTCGGTAATTTCTTCTTGATCAAAACGATCAATACGACTTTGAATCAATTCAGCAATGTACGCAAGATCCATTTCTTTATGAATGACTTTCTTTAAATAAGGTTCAACCTTTGTATAAAAAGCTTCTTTGGACATTGCTTTAATATATTCACCATTCATCCAAGTTAATTTATCGATATCAAAAATGGCAGGACGTTTTGAAATACGATGAATATCAAAGGCTTCTTTTAATTCATCCAAAGAGAAGATTTCTTGTTCACCTTCAGGGGACCATCCCAATAGTGCAATGTAATTAATAATCGCTTCTGGCAAGTATCCTTTTTTAACTAAATCTTGGAAACTTGCATCTCCATTTCTTTTGGATAGTTTATGGTGTTCATCTTTCATTACAGGTGGCACATGAACATAGGTTGGTCTTTCCCATCCATACGCATCATACAATAAATTGTATTTTGGGGTACTTGATAAGTATTCATTTCCGCGAACCACATGACTGATTTCCATTTGGTGATCATCAATCACATTGGCAAAGTTATATGTAGGGAAGCCATCGGATTTAATTAGAACTTGTTCATCCAATAAATCACCATCAACTTCAATATGTCCATAGACTTCATCATCAAAATCTTGTTCACCAACATGGTCAATGGTTTGACGGATGACATAAGGTGTATTTTGATCTAATTTAGCTTGGATTTCTTCCGCACTTAATTGTTTACAAGGATCTTTAAAGACAAAAGAATCTCCTTGTTCTTCTCTTTGTTTTTCAAGTGTTTCTTCTGTACAGAAACAATAGTGGGCTTTTCCCATTTCAATTAAACGATCCGCATAGCCACGATACATTGGTAAGCGTTCGCTTTGAATATAAGGGCCATATTCACCACCTACATCAGGACCTTCATCCCAATCCATGCCAACACATTTTAAGGTATCAAAAATAATATCCGTAGCGCCTTCTACTTCACGCGCTTGGTCCGTATCTTCGATTCGAAGAATAAAAGTTCCGTTATCATGTTTGGCAATTAAGTATTCAAATAAAGCCGTTCTCAAATTTCCAATATGCATATAGCCCGTTGGACTAGGTGCAAATCGAGTCCGTGTTTTGTTCATAAATTCATCATCTCCTGGCATTTATTCTACCTTAAGACGCTCAATCTTTCAATTTTAGAAATGATAAAAAGGATGATGTTTTAAATGACTGAAAAGGGCCTTTGGGTATATACTAAAGTTAGATATAACTAACAAGGAGAAAGAGAATGAATCCAGTTATTGAATTTAAAGAGGTTGTGAAAACCTATGGACAAAAAGAAAATTTACAATATGCGGTCAATCATGTCAGCTTTTCAATTGATGCTGGTAGTTTTGTCGTAATTTTAGGACCATCCGGAGCAGGAAAGAGTACCATCTTAAATATGATTGGAGGTATGGATCAAGCCAGTGAAGGATCTGTTTTGATTGATGGAATCAATTTGAGTCAATTAAACGATCGAGAACTGTCCGATTTTAGAGCAAAGAAAATAGGTTTTATTTTTCAATTCTATAATTTGATTCCAAGTATGACAGCTTTAGAAAATGTAGCTGTAACAAAAAGTATTATAAAGGATGCTTATGATGCAAAAGAAATGTTAAAAGCGGTTGATTTAGAAAAGGAAATGCATAAATTTCCAAGTCAATTAAGTGGTGGTCAACAACAACGAGTCTCTATTGCCCGTGCACTAGCGAAACATCCACCCATTATTTTAGGTGATGAACCAACCGGTGCTTTGGATTCGAAAAATGGTGGTTTAATTTTGGAATTGTTACAATCCTTAAGTAAAGAAAAGAAACATACGGTTATTTTGGTGACACATAATGCGGAAATTGCCAAATGTGCGGATCTTGTTATTTATATGAAAAATGGCAAAATCAGTGAAACAATCAAGAATGAACAGCCAATCAATGCAAGAAAGGTGGATTGGTAATAATGTTCCGCAAAACAATCCGAGATATAAAACATCATTTTGCCTCCTTCTTTTCCATTTTTTTATTAGCTGCTTTATCGATGTCTTTGTTTATCACTTTTGAAGGACATGTCCTTTCACAAGAGCTAAGACGTTTTCAATTTCATAAAGAGAGTCATTTATCGGATTTATGGGTATATTCTGAGAAATTTACCGAAGAGAATTTAGAAGATATTCAAGCTTTATCGTTTGTAAAGAATGCACAACTACGAACTTATATCAAGGCAAGTACAGCAAACTATCCCAAAGTACAGGTAGATTGTTATTTTGAAAAGGAAGATACAGTCAATAAACCTTATTTAATCAAAGGAGAAGCTTTTAATCCAAAGGATTGTGAAGGTATTTGGATTTCGAATGCCTTTGCGAAAAAAAGGCATTTAAAGATTGGGGATTCTTTTACGATTTCTTACAATGGGATATCTATGAGCAAAACGATTAAAGGACTTGTAGAAAGTTGTGAATATGAATTTCGACAAGCAGATAATGATGCCGATATGTATATTGAAAACATAGCCATTGTTTATTTGTCTTATGATGCCTTTCCGGTTCGAGATTATATTGATCACTTGATTGATCAAGGAAAGATTACGACTAAAGATTTACAAAGTTATACTTCTTTTGATTTATCCAATATGGATGCATCCATGTTAAAGAAAATGGTGGATAATTGTTCCGATGAACAATTGCATTCCTTTTTACCTTGGACACAAATGGTCATTCAAAGCAAAGATGGGAAGGGATTGGACTATGAAGCCAAGATTAAGAAGACATTAGGAAAAGATTATTCGGTAATGGTTGATCGCGATTCCATTCCAGGGCTTGCACGATTGGATAGTGAATTGCAGCAACATCAATCTTTTTCTTATGGATTTGTCTGTATTTTTATGGGGATTGCGCTTTTGGTTATCGCAACAACGATGAATCGAATCGTTGAAAATGAGAGAATTGTGATTGGAACTTTAGCTGCAATGGGTATGCGTAAAGGAAAGATTATTTTTCATTATATGTGTTTTAGTTTGATTGTTACGATTCTTGGAGTCTTGCTTGGGCTTTTTTTAGGGATGAAATATGGCTGCCCTTATTTTATGGATTTATTTGCGAAATGGTATATTGTACCCGGTTTAAAACCGGTCTTTCATCCGATTTATCTCATTTTGAGTATAGGGATTGTAGCAATTAGTGCACTCGCTTCCTTTTTGAGTTTACGTAAAATATTAAAAATTTCGCCATCCCAAGCTTTACGACCAAAAGCACCTTTGAAGGGAAAAATGTGTTTTTTTGAAAAATTTAAATTTTGGGAAAAGCTCTCCTTTTCTTGTCAATACAATCTGCGAGATGCCACACGGGCTAAGTTACGATCTTTGATGTGTATTGTAGGAACAGCAATTGGTATGATAATGATGTTATATGGAGTTGGATGTACCCATTTAGTAGAGACGATGGAAGCAGTGACTTTTGATCAAGTACAGCCTGCACAATATCAAGTTAATCTATCGGAAGATATTTCAAGTGAACAAAGAGAAAATCTAGTAAAAGAATTAGATGGAGAGCTTGTTTATAATCAAGCCATCGAAGTATCCAAAAAACAAAATCCGTCTAGATCCAATCGTAAAAAACAAACCTTAACAGTTTTAGATGGAAAACATTTATACAATGTGGTGGATTTAAAAAATAAAGCCATGGACTTAAAAAAAGGAACCGTTGCAGTATCACGTAAATTATCTGAGGATTTAGGAATTCAAATTGGTGATACCATTTATTGGCATCTCTATGATAAGAATACTTGGTATCAAGCCAAAGTAGCTTGTATTTATCGAAGCAGTGAAACCCAAGGAATTACGTATTTATCCAGTGATTATAAAAAGTTGAATGCAGACTATCGTCCAACCACCTTAATGACCAATACCAATCCGAAAGCCTATGCGAATGAAAGCTATGTAGAAAGTATCCAAAGTAAGAAAGCCTTAAAAAAAGCTTACGAGAAGAGTATGGAATCGGTATCGATGTTGGTTTATTTGATGTTGATTTTTGCCATTATTTTGATTGTAGTCGTACTCTATAATTCGGGTTCACTTTCTTTTAATGAAAGAGAAAAGGAATTTGCGACCTTAAAAGTTTTGGGTTTTAGAAGCAGTGCAATCCGAAAAATTCTTAGTGCACAGAATTTTTGTTTATCTATCATTGGAATTTTAATTGGTGCACCACTAGGAAAAGCAAGCTTGAATGCTATGATGAATTCCAATGGTGATAATTTTGATTATGCTTTAAGTCTTGCATGGTCGGATTATTTGTTTGCGTCAGTTTTAGTCTTAATGGTTTCGATGTTTGTTGGTTTCTTGTTTAACAAACGGATTCGCAAAATCGATCTTGTAGCGACTTTAAAAGGGAATGAGTAGAGTTAGTAAATTACAATTTATTTAGTAGACTCTAATAAGATTTCAGTTCCCTAACGGTTTTTGACAAAATCCCTTTGCATAATAGGATTTAAGTGATTATAGTATAGGAAAAAGAAAGGAGACATAACTTATGTCAGTTTTAACAAAATTAGGATTATTCGTAGGAGGAACCGTATTTGGTTCTGCAGGAGTTGCAGTCTTATCAAGTAAAGACGCAAAAAAAGTATATACACAATGTACAGCGGCTGTTTTACGCGGAAAGGATAGCGTAGTAAAAACGGCAAATACATTAAAAGAAAATTGTGCGGATATTGCAGCAGATGCACAAGATATCAATGAAGCACGTTATGCAAAACAAGCAGAGCTTGAACTTGAAAAAGCACAAGCATTGGTAGACGCTAACAAAGAAGACTAGGGGATTGAGAATGAACTACGTTGTTCTACATCAATCAAAATATCGTTTACGTCTTCATTTGCCACATGTTCGTATGAGTGATGAACAGGCCGATTTAATGGAATATTATTTACAATCGCAAAATTGGATTATTTCGGCATCGGTCAATGAACAAACATGTAATGCGACGCTTCGATTTGCGAATGAATTTGATCGTTGGCAAGAATTAGATGAAATCTTTGAACGTTTTTCATATAAAGATGAAAGTATTCAAGCTTTAGTTCCAGAACATACGTCACGTCAAATGAATCGGATGTATCAAAATAAACTCTTGTTTTTGGTACTTGGAAAAGCTTTCCGAAAAGTCTTTTTCCCTATTCCTTTACAAACGGCATGGACGATTTGTTCAAGTGTAAAATTTATTAAAGAAGGATTGGCTTGTTTATGTAGAGGACAAATTAAAGTTCCGGTTTTAGATGCTACAGCAATTTTAGCTT
This sequence comes from Bacteroidaceae bacterium, assembly GCA_963596085.1. Classification (GTDB taxonomy): domain Bacteria; phylum Bacillota_I; class Bacilli_A; order Erysipelotrichales; family Erysipelotrichaceae; genus Absicoccus. Next base: position 27,191 of record CAVBLW010000011.1, read on the forward strand.
CGATGTTGCGTGCAGATTATGAGACAGCTGGTTCGATTATGTTCCTATTAAATGTTGGAGATACACTTGAAGAATGGACCCATCGTAAATCTGTCGATGATTTAGCGCGTACTTTATCTTTACAAGTTGATAAGGTTTGGCGAAAAGATGGCAATCAAGAAGAATTGGTTGAAGTTTCCGAATGTAAAAAAGGCGATTTAATCGTTGTTCGTACTTCGAATATTATTCCATTGGATGGAAAAGTGGTAGAAGGAACTGTTTCTGTGAATCAAGCTTCAATGACCGGAGAATCCGTGCCTGTTATGAAAGAAGTTGGAGGCTATGTCTATGCCGGAACAGTTGTTGAACAAGGCAATTGTGTGATTGAAGTCAGTAAAGAAGCTGGAACAGGTAAATATGATCAAATTGTAACCATGATTGAAGAAAGTGAGAAATTAAAATCACAAACGGAAGATCGTGCCTTTCATTTGGCGGATCGTTTGGTTCCATATTCATTGATTGGTTCAGCTCTAACTTGGCTTTTGACAAGAAATGTCAATCGGGCCATGGCCTTCTTAATGGTTGATTTCTCTTGTGCTTTAAAGCTATCGATGCCATTGTCTGTTTTATCGGCTATTCGTGAAGCTGGTACATATGATATATCGGTTAAAGGCGGAAAATACTTAGAAGCCATTGCGGATGCGGATACGATTGTTTTTGATAAGACAGGAACATTGACCCATGCCCAACCACAAGTGATGGAAATTGTTACTTTTGCGGATATGGATCAAATTGAAGCTTTACGTGTAGCCGCTTGTTTAGAAGAACATTATCCACATTCAATTGCCAATGCGGTGGTTAATGAAGCAAAAAAACAAAATATTGCGCATGAAGAAATGCATAGCAAGGTAGAATATGTGATTGCACATGGTATTTCAAGCCAAATTAATGGGAAAAAGGCCATCATTGGTAGTTATCATTTTGTCTTTGAAGATGAAGCTTGTACAATTCCAGAAGGAAAAGAAGCGGAAGTTGAAAATTTACCAGCAGAATATTCTCATCTTTTCTTAGCGATTGATGGTGTCCTTCAAGCTGCAATTTGTATTTTTGATCCATTGCGACAAGAAGCAGAACCTGTAATCAAGACTCTTAAGGAAATGGGAATGCATGTCTGTATGATGACTGGTGATAATGAAAAGACGGCAGCTCGTATTGCACAGATTTTGGATTTGGATGAATATCATTCTGAAGTCCTACCAGAACAAAAAGCTGAATTTGTAGCTAAGTGTCATCAAAAAGGACATAAGGTCATTATGATTGGTGATGGTGTCAATGATGCTCCCGCTTTATCAGAATCTGATTGTGGAATTGCCATCAGTGATGGTGCAGCGATTGCTCGTGAAATTGCGGATGTAACCATTTCGGCCGATAGTTTATGGCAAGTGGTTCGTTTAACCCAAATCAGTCGTGCTTTAATGCAACGCATTTCAAGTAATTATCGTTTTATTATTTCTTTCAATAGTGCTTTAATTGCTTTAGGTGTTGCTGGAATTATTACACCTTCTTTATCGGCATTAACACACAATGGATCAACCATTATTTCTGGATTGCGTTCGATGACCAATGTTTTAGATGAAGATGAAAAACGTCATTAATAGGCATACCGAAAGGTATGCTTTTTTTCTTGCTTAAAAATAAAAACGAGTAATCCCAGTTTGGAATTACACGTTTATCGCTATTTTAAAGATAAATAATATTCGGCATTGGTTTGGAAAACATAAGGAGCAGTCCAAAAGATACCTGCAATACCACAAGTCATTGTGCCTAAAAGCCACCATAAGATAAATGAAAGATCTAAGACAAAGGCTTCCCATTTGTGTCCATCCATCATATGACGGGATTGATCAATGATTTCACGAGCTGGTAAGTCTGGATTCTCTGCTAAGATATAAGGCACCATACGATAAGAATAATGTTTGATAATTCCTGGAACAATCAATAATAAAGTCCATAAGAATTGAAATAAATGCATTAAAAACATCGTAAGAACGGTATTTTTATAATTTCTTTTAAATCCTAAACCCAATTCACTAAATTCAGCTTCTTGTTTTGTATTGACTAAAAAGAAATTTTGACAACCTACATACAAAGGACGAAGGATCAATAAGCGAATCACAAATGCAATAACGAAAACAACAACAGAGATTCCAGCAAGCCATGCAAGAAGATTTGGATTACTTGTGAGTTCATAACTTGTTTGGCTTGAAGAGGAAGAACTTCTTCCGGATTGAAGAGTGCTACCAATAATCACACTGACAATAAAAGCAACTAATACGCAGCGCCAATAATTCTTTTTAAAGGCGTTTTTTCCTTTTTCTTTTAATTCTTTTCGATTCATAAAAATTCTCTCCTAAACTTGAATGTGTTTTTCTAAAGCTTTCATATAGACACTTGCATATTGGGATGGGGTTTCATGTTTACGTAAAATGATACCGATTTTCATCCATTCATCCACTTCTAACGGTTTGGCAATGATACTTGGTCCGTTTAATTCTTTAGAAATAACACCACTACTAACTGTATACCCATTTAAGCCAATTAACAAATTAAATAAGGAAGCACGGTCACGTACTTTAATATTCTTTTTATGGTCTAAAGTTGAAAGAATCTCTTCCGAAAAATAGAATGAGTTATATAAGCCTTGTTCAAAAGAAAGATAAGGATAAGGTTCTAAATCAGAAAGTTTTAGACTTTTTTTCTTTGAAAGTGGATGGTGATTATTAATAAACACATGCGGTAAAGCAGTGAATAGTGGTTTAAATTCTAAGTCGTATTTTTTTAACATCTTTTGAATGACATCTTGGTTTGACTTTGAAAGATATAAAATACCAACTTCACTGGTGCGATGATAGACATCCATAATTATTTCATTGGTTTGCGTCTCTCTTAGTGTAAAATCATATTCATCGGCATCAAATTCTTTGATAAGATCCACAAAAGCATTGACTGCAAAAGAATAGTGTTGGCAAGAAACACTAAAATGGGGCTTCGGTTTCGAATGCATAAAACGAGCTTCCAATAAATCCGTTTGTTCTAAGACTTGCCTTGCATAAGCTAAAAATTCTTTTCCTTCTTTGGTTAGAGTAACTCCTTTATTCGTTCGATTAAAAATTGTTACTTGCATTTCTTTTTCTAAGCTACGAATGGCATTGGTTAAACTTGGTTGTGAAATGAAAAGCTTATTGGCTGCTTCACTGATATTTCCGGTTTCCGCAATTTTAACTACATATTTTAATTGATTAAATGTCATGTTTTCATTATAGTTTAAAACTATGGATATGTACAGAAATTCTCTATTTTACTATTTCACTGTGTTTGTTTAAGATAAAGCTGTAAATGGAGGAATAAGATTATGATTACTACACCATATCGATATGATTTTGTGGGATCTTTTTTAAGACCACAAGAAGTGAAACAAGCCAATCTTGATTTTCAAGATGGAAAGATCAGTGAAGCTAAAAAGAATGAAATTATAGATCAAGCGGTTGCCAAAGTCGTAGCGAAACAAAAAGAATTAGGATTTCATATCATTACAGATGGAGAATTTAGAAGAACCTATTGGCACTTAGACTTTATGTGGGGATTTGAAGGTGTTGGACATCAACAAGTGGGAAGTGGTGTGCAATTCCATGCAGAACTTGCGAGCGTAGAAGATACGTATCTTACTGGAAAAGTAAAAGCCAAAGCCCATCCTTTTGTAGAATATTTTAAATTCTTAAAACAATTTGAAGATGAAAATACTGTTGCAAAATATACAATTCCAGCCCCTGCACAAATGTATCAACAAATGATTGTTCCTGCAAACTATGAAACGACAAGAAAATATTATGCAACAAATGAAGAATTGATTCAGGATATTGGTCGAGCTTACCAAGAGGTGATTCAACAATTCTATAAAGCAGGTTGTAAAAATCTTCAATTGGATGATTGTACTTGGGGAGCAATTGTGGGAGATGCTGCGAAACAACGTTATCAAAGTCTTGGTTTAGATCTTGAAGAGGTAAAAGCACAATTACTAGCAGTCAATAACTTAGCTTTGGAAGGAAAGCCAGAAGATATGATTATTACTTCGCATATTTGTCGAGGAAATTATCATTCTACATTCTTTACGAGTGGACCTTATGATTCGGTTGCAGATTATGTCTTTGCAAAGGAAAATGTAGATGCACTGTTCCTTGAATATGACGATGCACGTTCTGGTGGTTTTGCACCTTTGGCAAAGGTATCGGCTAATAAGAAAGTGGTTCTTGGTCTAATCACAACAAAATCGGGTGAATTAGAAAAGAAAGAAGATGTGATTGCACGAATTCATGAAGCTGCAAAATATATTCCATTAGAACGTTTATGTTTAAGCCCACAATGTGGCTTTGCATCTTGCGAAATTGGAAATAAATTAACCGAAGAGCAACAATGGACAAAGTTAAAACTTGTTAAAGAAATTGCGGAAGAAGTTTGGAATCAAGAATAAGCAAAAAAATTTTTGAAAGGCTCAAATAAGATGGTGAAATCTTATTGGGTCTTTTTTTTAGAAATTGGTATAGTTTAAAACTATGAATGATATGGGATTTTAAATATTTTACGATTTAATTGTTGTCGTTTATGATAAAGCTACAGATGGAGGACATTATGATTACAACACCTTATCGATATGATTATGTTGGTTCTTTTTTAAGACCAGAAGAAGTAAAACAAGCAAGAAAAGATTATAAAGCACAAAAAATTACTTTTGATGCTTTAACAAAAGTTGAAGATGAAGCCATTAAAAATCTTGTACAGAAACAAAAGGATGCTGGATTTCATATTTTAACGGATGGAGAATTCCGTCGTGAAACTTGGCATTTGGATTTTATGTGGGGATTTAAAGGCGTTGCACATACACCAACAAAAACAGGATTACCTTTCCATGGGGAAGCAGCTATGATTGATGATACCTATTTGGATGGAAAACTCGCTTATCAACACCATCCCTTTGTTGATCATTTTAAATTTGTACAAGCTTTAGAAGATGAAAATACGGTAGCGAAACAAACCATTCCAGCACCAGCACAATTCTTAGAACAATTTGAAATGCCATTTGCACTTGAAAATACATTAAAATATTATGAGTCAATTGAAGCTTTTCATGAAGATGTGATTAAAGTATATAAAGCATTTATTGCAGAACTTTATGAAGCCGGATGTCGAAATCTTCAATTGGATGATTGTTCTTGGGGATTGTTAGTGGATCCAAATGGACCACAATACTTTAATACCGATCAAGCTGGATTGGATCAAATCAAACAAGAATTCTTAGATATCAATAATGCGGTATTGGAAGGATTACCAAGTGACCTAATTGTTACAACCCATGTTTGTCGTGGTAATTTCCATTCAACCTATGCAGCCACAGGTGGATATGATGAAGTCGCAAAATTCTTATTTGAAAAAGAAAATGTATCCGCTTATTTTTTAGAATTTGACGATGAACGCTCGGGTAGTTTTGAATCGTTAAAATATGTCAGTGGCAATAAGAAAGTTGTCTTAGGTTTAGTTACAACAAAGTCAGGTGAATTAGAAAAGAAAGAAGATCTGATTGCTCGTATTCATGAAGCAAGTCAATACATACCATTGGAACGCTTATGTTTAAGCCCACAATGTGGTTTTGCATCCTGTGAAATCGGCAATAAGTTAAGCTTTGAGCAACAATGGGACAAACTGGCTCTAGTCCAAGAAGTTGCCAAAGAAGTTTGGAAATAAGAAAAGATTCTGATATCAATCGATATCAGACTTTTCTTTTTTTTAGGAAAAGTCTACAATAAAACCATGCCAAAAAATTCAAAATTAACAGCCTTTTTATTAGGCTTTCCCGGTTTTCTTCTTGCCCTTGCATTTATTCTGATTGGTCTTCACCAAAATGAAGTCATTCAAAACAAAGAAGCAAATAGCTTTCAATTTCAAAAAGAAAGTATATCCATTCAAGGCGTTGGCTCTTCGAGCAAAATTCCATACGATACGATTCAATTCATTCAATTATTGGATGAAATTGAAACACTTGAACCCATTGATGATGCCTATTTTAATGGAATTTGTGAAACAAAGAAATATGGAGATGCCAATGCGTATGTTTATCCAAAAGTAAAATCTTATATTCTCATAAAAACAAAGAAGAAAACATATATTCTAAATGAAGCAACAAAAAAAGAAACGAAAACTTTATATCAAAAATTAAAAAAACAAGTCAATTGATCTGAAATAGATTTTTTTGATTGATACAATTAAAGATATGTTTAATAGAAATTAGTGCAATGATTGTTATAAAAATGTGATATCTTTTATTACCTTCACAACTGTAATAGCTTACATTGAAAAAACATGAAAAAGAATGAAAACTATTCAATTCTTGAATACTTTCATTCTTTTTAGGTATTTCACTAAAAAAAATACACATGTTAATTTTTTAACAAGGAAATGTTAAACTTTTATCAAGTGAGAGAGAATTTATGAAAAAGAAAGAAAATTTATTCAAAGTTATAGACCCGATTGTTTTTTTGCCGGCCTGTTTTATTATGTTGGCTTGTATCTTTTTGGGATTAATAAATAAAGAATTGTTATTACAGATTTTATTAAATGTGCATACATGGGCTTCAGAAAATTTTGGATGGCCTTATGTGATTGTAACCATTCTATCGTTATTTGTTTTGTTGCTATTGCTGTTTCATCCAGTTGGTAAAAAGAAATTAGGTGGAGAAGATGCAGAACCTGAAATTTCTACTTTTGCCTGGTTTTGTATTACGTTGACAAGTACGATTGGGATTGCTTTGATTTTTTGGGGGAGTGTAGAACCAGTACAACATTTTACCAATCCACCGGCATTTGCAGGTGTAAAAGCCAATAGTGAACAAGCCGCAGTTTTTGCGTTGAGTACAGGATATATTCATTGGTCTTTTAATCAATATGCTTTGTATACGATTGCAGGAGTAGCCATTGCTTTTGCGCATTTTAATCATAAACAACCAATGTCTGTGGCAGGTGGTATGTATTTTGCGATTGGAAAAAATCGTTTTTTAGGAAAAATTGCCGATGCGCTTTGTCTAATTGTAATTGTAGGGGCAGTAGCTAGTTCATTAGGAATAGGGATTAAACAAATTGTCATGGGGATTAATTATATTGTCAGTGGATTATCATCCAGTGTATTGATTCCACTTGTAACTTTTATTATTATATTGACTTATTCCTTAGCTTCCGTTTCCGGTGTAAAAAAAGGAATTGCGATCATTAGTAAGCTAAATGTATGGATCTTTTTTGGCTTATTATTGTTTGTTTATGTCTTTGGTCCAACACAATTTATTAATAAATTAGGAACGCAAAGTATTGGGAATTTTATTGCGACAGGACTTGAAAGATCTATGATTACTTCTCCAATTGCCGATGATTCGTGGATTAATAATTGGACATTAAATTTCTTCGTAGGTAATGCTGCCTATGCACCTTTGATTGGTTTATTCCTTGCAAAAATTGCCAGAGGGCGTACCATTCGTAGTTTTGTTGGAATGAATTTAATGGTTTGTTCGATCTTTAATATTGTATGGTTTAATGTCTTTGGATCGGCTGCCATTTATGCACAAATCCATGGCTTGGATATTGCAGCAATTATGGCGGCGCAAGGATTAGAAAGTGCGGCTTTTGCCTTCTTTAGTAGTCTACCTTTAGCGAAGATTATTGTGCCAATCTTTACCATTGCAATCTTTTTCTCCTTTGTAACAATGGCGCAGTCTTTAGTGACATCAATGTCAATTATTAGTTTAAAAGGGGGATATTGTTGCAATGCGGAAACCGAAAACAAACCTTTGATCTTATTTTGGGGGATTGTAGTTGGAGCAATCGCATATATCTTATTGGATTTAGTTGGTACAGATGTAATGAAGTATATGTATCTTGTTTTTGGCTTTCCAATCTTTATAATTTTATTTGCAATGATGTATTCTGTATTAAAAGGCTTATTCTTTCCTGAATTTGAATTGATTCGAAGTATAAACAACTTTTTTAAAGAAAGATAGAGAAGAAAATTTGTAGTTTTTAGAACTACATTTTTTCACCTTCATCTTTCATTTTTTTAGACTTCATGTTATATTATTTAAGCAAATGGCGCGTTCGGCAAGCGGTTAAGCCACAGCCCTCTCAAGGCTGTATCACGGGTTCGATTCCCGTACGCGCTACCATCTTTAAATACACTCCTTGTTCACTCAAGGAGTTTTTTTTACATCTTTTTGTCAAAAAAGGAAGGAAAAAACGTATTAGTATATAAAGGAGAACGGATTATGACCAAATTAAGAAAAAAT
>CAVBLW010000012.1:0-22164 GCA_963596085.1 Bacteroidaceae bacterium
GGTGATTCCTTTGTCAATTTCAGCATTATTGATTCGCATTCTTGCGGTTATTCTTGCGATGTCTTGTCATGAATTAGCCCATGGTTTGGTTTCGTATCTCTTTGGTGATCCAACCGCCCGAAATCGAGGTCGATTAACCTTAAATCCATTGGCACATGTGGATTGGATGGGACTGGTTTGTTTGTTGGTCTTTGGCATTGGATGGGCAAAGCCAGTGCCTGTGGATTCTAGTTACTATAAAAATAAAAAAACAGGAATCATATGGACAAGTTTTGCGGGGCCACTAGCTAATTTTGTATTCGCATTTCTTTGTATTTTATTGTATTACTTATGTATTCGCCTATCAGTTTATTCTTTATTTCTTTTACAATTGCTAGGGAGTACAGCTGTTTTGTCGATTGGTTTTGGAATCTTTAATTTAATTCCAATTCCACCTTTAGATGGTTCAAAAATCTTGTTTTCCTTTTTAGATGATGAGAAATATTATCGCTTTACGGAAGGAAATCAATTAACAACACTTTTATTTATTCTGATTATTGCCACCAATGTTTTAAGTTCCCCTTTATCGTTGATGGTCAATAATTGTGTTGAAATTTTTAGCAATGTAGCCCGCTTGATTTTGGGTGTCTAATACAAGCAATTTAAATTTATGAAGAGCAAATTGAATCTTGCTCTTCTTTTTTTATATAAAAAAACTTGTAACAATTTGGATGTTACAAGTTTATGGAATTAAGACTCATCGGATGTACTAGAATAAGAATCCAAATTATCTGGATAAGTAATTTCTTTTAATTGATTATAGTCATTGATGTTTAATTCAATCTTAAATTCAATGGTCTTACTTTTTTTGGTGATGGATTGTTCTCCTTTGGCTTCGATGCATAAATAAGAGATGACTTTATTTTTAAAAGTGGCTTTAATACTTGCTTCACTTAAAGTTAAAGAACCATATTCATCTAATGCTTCTGACATTTTTGATGGATCACACTCAAAGGTATAGGTATTTCCTTTTTTAGTAGAAGATTCAAACAATTCACAGAGTTCATCATCTTTAAAGTTTAGGAATGGATTATAAGCAGAAATCTTTGTATTTTCTTTAATTCCAATATTTGAAGCAAGACTTTGTGAGGTTGTATCCATATTCTTTAAATAGGTTTTTCCATCTTTAATATAAAAATCTAAGTAATCATCAATTTTATTTTTATTGGCTTCAAGGCCTACTTTAAGGGCACATTGTAATTGATTTTCTTGATTAAATTGAGCATCGATATTCATCTTAGATTTTGTATCACCACTAACCATATCAATCGAACCTGTAATAGCAGCTGATTTAGCTTGTAGGGTATAATCAAAGGCATTAAAAAATTTTAAAATATCTTCATCATTTTTTGAGCTTTTACATGCACTTAAACTTGTCAATAAACAAAAACAGAGTAATAAAGAAAATAATCTTTTCATAGGAAACCTCCATATTTCAATATTCTATCATTAAATACAAAGCTGTCAAAAAGGATTGAGACAATTGACTTTAGTTAGTTAGTTTTAGTAAACTAAAATTATGATTAATAAAAAAATATTGTTTTCAGTAAAGGAAAGCCTGCCTTATATTCGAAGAAATGTCATTGATCAATGGATTGGTCTTGTATGTAATATGATCTCTACAGCTTGTTTATGTTTGTTGATTGTGGAAAGGAAAATGGATTTTAAGCTGATTGGAATGATTGGATTGATGTTAATTCTTCGTTTTTTTGTCAATCAAAGAGCAATTAAAAATTCTTATCTTTCAAGTCAATTGGTAAAAGAAAAAATGCGTTCAAGACTTTATACGAAATTGGCACAAATTGGTTCCTCCTATACGAATCAAATGAGTACGGCTGAAATTGTTCAATTAGCAAGTGAAGGGGTTGAACAATTAGAAATTTATTTTGCAAACTATATTCCTCAATTCTTCTATGCGATGATTGCGCCATTTACTTTATTTATTGTGGTTTTATTTATGGATGTTAAAGTTGCGTTTGCTCTTTTGATTTGTGTGCCGCTTATTCCTGTTTCGATTGTTTTCGTACAAAAGTTTGCAAAAAAATTATTGAATAAATATTGGGGACAATATACGCATTTAACAGATCATTTTTTAGAAAACTTGCAAGGTTTAACAACTTTAAAAATCTATGAAGCTGACCAACGATACCATCAAAAGATGAATGAAGAAAGCGAAAAGTTTAGAAAAATAACGATGCGTGTATTAACGATGCAACTCAATTCAATTATCGTGATGGATTTTATTGCCTATGGAGGTAGTGCATTAGGCATCTTATTTGCATTGATGGGATTGAAAGCAGGAAGTGTGAGCTTGTTTCAAGCTTTGTTTATTGTCTTAATATCGGCTGAATTTTTTATTCCAATGCGGCAGCTTGGTTCGTATTTTCATGTTGCGATGAATGGTGTTGCAGCTTCGGATCAGATGTTTAAAATATTAGATTATCAAATAAAAGAAAAAGAAAGCTATCAAGCAGATTCTTATACTTTTGTAGCAAAACATTTACATTTTGCTTATGAAAAAGGTTGTGAAGTTTTATCGGATCTTTCCTTTTCATTTAATTCTGGCATGATTGCATTTGTTGGGGAAAGTGGAAGTGGAAAGAGTACGCTTGTTAAGTTGTTAATGGCACAATATGATACGTATACAGGGTCGTTGCAGGTTAATGATCAAGAACTTCGAAATCTCGATCTTTCGTCTTTTATGACCTTAATTAGTTTGGAAAGCTATTTATTCGCTGGTACGATTCGCGAGAATTTACAAATGGCGAATCTAGATGCGGATGATAAGACGATGATTGATGCGCTAAAAAAAGCAGGAATCCTGGCTTTTATTCAAAGCCAAAAGGGTTTAGACACAGAGGTTTTAGAAGGGGGTAAAAACTTTTCTGGAGGACAAAGACAACGCATATGCTTAGCAAGGGCCTTTTTAAAGAATTCACAGGTTTATGTTTTCGATGAGGCAACAAGCAATATCGATCGTAAGAGTGAAGATGAAATTATGCGTGGTGTTTATGAACTTTCGAAAGAGAAGCTTGTGATTTGTATTTCCCATCGCTTAGCAAATGTAAAAAAAGCAGATCAAATTTATTGTTTGAAAAAGGGAAAAATTGTTGAAATGGGTACTCATGAAGAGTTATTGAATAATGAATCTGTTTATTACCATTTATGGAAAAAACAATGTGAATTAGAAAGCTATGGAGGATCAGATGAAAACAATTAAACTTTTTATGAAATTAATTCGTCTTGTGAAACCCATGCTCGGTATTATGACAATCGCGATTCTAATGGGAACCCTTGGTTTTTTGTGCGCTATTTTTATTCCTTTTTTTGCTGGTATGGGAATTTTATCGCTTTTAAATTATGCGATGCCTTTCAATGTGAATCAAATTGTCATTTGTTTATTTGTTTTTGCGTTACTTAGAGGGATTTTACGTTATATTGAACAAGCTTGTAATCATTATATTGCTTTTAAATTGCTTGCAAGAATTCGTGACCTTGTTTTTGGTGTTTTAAGAAAATTAACGCCAGCAAAGCTTGAAGGAAAAGATAAGGGCGATTTAATTGCTTTAATTACTAGTGATGTGGAATTGTTGGAGGTTTTTTATGCGCATACGATTTCACCCATCTGTATTGCCATTCTTGTGAGTTTGATCTGTGTTTTGATTCAAGCACATTTTCATCCTTATTTAGCTTTATGGGCATTTATTTCGTATATTTTTGTGGGCTTTGTTATGCCTGCTTCCTTTTCAAAAAGATCTTCTAAAATAGGACAAAAGTATCGAAAAGAAGCTGCAAGTTTAAATTCTTATGTTCTTGAAAGTATGCGAGGTTTAAAAGAAAGCATTCAATATAAGGCAACGGAAGCACGCTTAAATGGCTTAGTTCGTCAAAGTCGTCAATTAGCGCATGTTGAAAAAGACTTAAAGAACTTGCAGGCTAAAAACCTATCTTATACCAATTTAGCTGTGGTTCTTTCTTCATTGATCATCTTGCTGATTGCGCTTTTTCTACAATTGGATTTTGATAGCTTGGTTTTATCCACAATTTTAGAAATTTCTTCTTTTGGACCTGTGATTGCCCTAGCAAATCTTGGAACCAGTCTTTCACAAACAATTGGTGCTGCTTCACGTATTTTTGCTCTTTTTGAAGAAGAAGCTATGGTTAAAGAAGTCAGTGAAGGGACGGATTGTGAGATTAAGAACGTAAAGGTTGAATCCATTGATTTTGCGTATGCACAAGAAGAAATTTTAAAGAATTTCTCTTTGCATATTGAAGATCATAAAGTCTTAGGGATTCAAGGAAAAAGTGGTTGTGGAAAATCAACCTTGTTGAAGCTTTTGATGCGTTTTTGGGATGTGAATCAAGGAAAAATTACGATTTCTAATCATAATATTAAAGAAATCAATACGTCTTGTCTTCGTCAAAATCAAGGTTATATGATGCAAGAAACAGTATTATTTCATGATACAATTGAAGCCAATTTAAAGGTAGCAAAAGAGGATGCAAGTCAAGAAGAAATAGAATTAGCTTGTAAAAAAGCGAATATTCATGATTTTATTGAATCTTTACCACAAGGTTATCAAAGTATGGTTGGTGAATTGGGAAGTACTTTATCTGGTGGAGAAAGACAACGTTTGGGTTTAGCCCGTATGTTTTTACATGATGCGCCTTTTCTTTTGTTTGATGAACCGACAAGCAATTTGGATAGTTTAAATGAAGGAATGATTTTAAAGACCATTTATCAAGAAAAAGAAAATAAAACGATTGTTTTTGTCTCACATTCGAAGAGTACATTGAATCATTGTGATCAAATTATTCATATGGAAGTAGAAAGGCGAAGTTGATGGATAAAAGAGAACAAGAAATGCGTACAGTTTATGAGATGATTCATTTATATTGTCGCAAAAAACATCATTCAAAAACGCTTTGTAGAGCGTGTGATGCATTATATACCTATGCGAAAGAGCGTATCGAAAAATGTCCAAGAATGGAAAGTAAGACCTTCTGCAGTCAATGTGAAATACATTGTTATAAACCAGAAATGCGACAAGAAATCCGAAAGGTCATGCGTTTTTCTGGACCTAGAATGTTGTACGTGCATCCAATAATGGCCATTCGTCATCTTTATTACCAAATCAAAGATTCTTAGACTAAGGATCTTTTTTTTTGAAAAAGATTTGCAAAAGCTTGCAATGTCTGATAGTATAATAAATTGCATAATAGTCCTTGGGGGTAGTGTGCCCTTTTGGACTAAAATTCAATGAAAGGATGGCATGCATGGAGAGCAACAAAGCATATCAAGTTGTCGACTGTGGAAAAAAAGCACAACGTCGAGATTATTCAAAAGTAAGTGGCAAACTAGAGTTACCGAACTTAGTTGAAATCCAAACCGATTCGTTTGAATGGTTCACCAAAGAAGGTGTTCAGGAGGTTTTCAATGAAATTTATCCAATTGAAAACTATGGAAAAAACATTAAATTAAACTTTTTGCGTTATCGTTTTGATAAACCAAAATATAACAAAGAAGAGTCCATGTACAGAGAGTGTAATTACGCAGCACCTCTATATGCCGATATGGAATTGGAAGTTACGGATTCCACAAGCGGTGAAATTATTACAAAAACTGAAGAAGTATACTTAGGGGATTTCCCATTAATGACAGAAACAGGAACTTTTATCATTAATGGAGCAGAACGTGTTATTGTATCACAAATCGTGCGTTCCCCAGGTGCTTATTTTTCGCAAAGTGAAGATGAAAAGAGTGGAAAACAAAATTATGAATGTGAATTAATTCCGAGCCGTGGTACTTGGTTAGAATTCATGACAGAACAAAAGAAAACGACCAATGGACGTTTGATTAATGTGTCAATCGACCGTCGTCGTAAAATTCTTTTCTCAATTTTGTTTAAAGCGATTGGTATGTCTTTTAACTTAGGTGACTTGGAAGATACAAAAGATACATCGGATTTAGAATGTTTCTTGACGGCAATGGGACGTGATTTCCCAGGTAAGCCAGATCGTGCATTACTTGAAAAACGTGATCACTATCAATCAGAAAAAGATGCACTTACAAAAGAAAAAGAAGCTTTGGTTAAAAAACAACGTGATGGTAAAGCAAAAGATGTTGGCATTATTGAAAAGATTGCGGCAACAGATGCTGAATTAGAAACGGTTGAAAGCAACTTGGCAAAAGTTGAAGCTGAGCTTGCTGATTTCCTAGCTTACGATTTAGAAGATCGTGACTATATGAACCTTTACTTGTTGTTGTATACATCTTTCTTTGGAAAATATGAAGATGTTGAAAATGCATTATTGAATGATTATACAAAAGATAGTCGTTCAGCAGATAATACATCAACGACACAAGGCGCATTGTTAAATTTCTATGGCAACCAAAGAAGTGATGAAGTTGCGGTTGTTTCTGCATCTGTATCTTTAATGTATGCGAAGTTCTTTGATCATCGTCGTTATGATTTAACAAAGGCCGGTCGTTATAAATTAAGAAAAAAATTGAATGCAATTGCTCGTATTCATGGACAACGTTTAGCACATGATATCGTTGATGTAGATGGAAATGTCTTCATGGAAGCTGGCAAAATGATTCATCGTGATCAACGCAATGAATTGCGCGAAGAATTAGCGAAAGGAACTTATTGTAAGGCTTATCCTTTCCGTACGGAATTCCATGCAGCAGATATTGTTTCAATTCCAACAAGCTACAATAGTGGATTGATTGGACGTATTTTAGCTAATGATGTAGAAGCTGGCGATGTCTTCTATGAACAAGGTACAGTTTTAACGGCACAAGATGTTCAAATTTTAAAAGATGCTTGCCAAGAAGTTCCAATCTATGCTGGTTTAATTGCTCAAGCAGTTGAATTAAATAAAGAAAATTGTGAAGTTGTATTGAACTATGGTCAATATCTCTATCATTTAGGTCGTTTGACAAATGCAAATAGTCAAGATGTTGTCGATGATGAAATGAATTTGTTTATTGATCGTTATGATATTAATGGACAAGATATTTCAACAGGTAAAGAAGGTGCTGTACGTCTTGATCAAGCAAGTAAAGATGCCATTGTTTCGCGTGTTGAAAATGAAGCACTTACTTTATGGATTGTTGGTGCTTGTTGTCAAGAAGTTTATGTTTTAGATGAAAATGATCATCAAATTAAAATTATTGGTAATGACCCATTTGCGCAAATGAATACCATTACAATTCCAGATATGTATGCATTCTTTGGCTATTACTTGAATGTTATGGATGGTATTGGATCTACAGATGATATCGATATGTTAGGAAATCGTCGTGTTCGTTCGGTTGGTGAATTAATTCAAAATCAATTCCGTATTGGTTTATCTCGTATGGAACGTGTAGTTCATGATCGTATGTCGATTCAAGAGTTGGATTCTTTAACACCACGTAAATTAACGAATATTCGTCCTTTAACAGCAGCAATTAAAGAGTTCTTCTCAAGTAGTCAGTTATCACAATTTATGGACCAACAAAACCCATTGGCTGAATTGACGAACAAACGTCGTATTTCTGCTTTAGGACCTGGTGGTTTAACACGTGATCGTGCTGGTTTTGAGGTTCGTGACGTTCATTCGAGTCATTATGGTCGTATTTGTCCAATCGAAACGCCAGAAGGACCAAACATTGGTTTGATTAATAACTTAACAACTTACGCTAAAATTAATGAATATGGCTTTATTCAAACGCCATATCGTAAAGTCAGTGCGGATGGTACGGTTAGTGAAGATGCAATTTACTTAAGTGCAGATGAAGAAGCTGATTATATCATTGCCCAAGCCAACGAAGTTCGTAATGGTTATTTAGTTAATGAATCAGTCGTAGCTCGTAAGGGTGGAGAAACCATCATTGCCAAACGTGAAGAAGTTGAATTAGCCGACGTCAGTCCAAAACAGATTGTATCGGTAGCAACCGCATGTATTCCTTTCTTGGAAAACGATGATGCTTCACGTGCCTTAATGGGGGCCAACATGCAACGTCAGGCCGTTCCATTATTAAATCCACATAGTCCATTTGTTGGAACGGGTATGGAATATAAGATTGCTAAGGATTCTGGTGTTGGTATTGTTGCTAAAGAAAATGGTGTAATCTCTTATGTTGATAGTTTGCGAATTGTTGTAAAAGATGAAGAAGGTTATGAACATTCTTATCAATTACGTAAATTTGCACGTTCAAATGCTTCAACTTGTATTAATCAACATCCAATCGTAGAAGTTGGTGAAAAGGTTGAAAAAGGCGATATTTTAGCTGATGGTCCAAGTATGGAAAACGGTGAATTAGCCTTAGGACAAAACGTTGTCATTGCATATACAACTTGGTATGGATATAACTATGAGGATGCCATCATCATGTCGGAACGTATGGTTAAGGATGATGTATATACCTCTGTTCATATTGAAGAATTTGATATTGATTGCCGTGATACAAAATTAGGCCCAGAAGAAATTACGCGTGATATTCCAAATGTTGGTGAAAAAGCAGTCAGCAAATTGGATGAAAACGGTATTATCATGATTGGTGCTGAAGTTAAAGAAGGCGATATCTTAGTTGGTAAAGTTACACCAAAAGGACAAAGTGAAGTTAGTCCAGAAGAAAAACTATTACTTGCGATTTTTGGTGAAAAATCACGTGAAGTTCGTGATAATTCATTGAAAGTTCCTCATGGTGGAGCTGGTATTGTTCATTCAATTCGTGTATTTAAACGTGGAGATGGTTCAGAACTTCCTCCTGGAGTAAATACGAGAGTTAAAGTTTATATTGCACAAAAACGTAAGATTTCTGAAGGGGATAAGATGTCTGGTCGACATGGAAACAAAGGTGTCATCTCTCGAATCTTACCAGTGGAAGATATGCCATTTACAGCCGATGGACAACCAATTGATATTATGTTGAACCCATTCGGTGTACCTTCACGTATGAATATCGGACAGGTATTCGAAATTCACTTGGGATATGCGGCAAGAAAAATGGGTGGAGTTCACTTTGCGACTCCAGTATTTGATGGTTTATCCAATGATGAATTAAAAGAAGTTATGCAAGAAGCTTGTATGACGGAAGATGGAAAACAAGTTTTATATGATGGTTTAACTGGACAACCATTTGATGAACGTATTAGTGTCGGTGTCATGTATATGATCAAGTTAGCCCACATGGTTGACGATAAATTACATGCCCGTGCAACTGGACCTTATTCATTAGTTACGCAACAACCTTTAGGTGGTAAGGCACAAAATGGTGGTCAACGTTTCGGAGAAATGGAAGTTTGGGCTTTGGAAGCTTATGGTGCAAGTCATACATTACAAGAAATGTTAACGATTAAATCCGATGATATCCAAGGACGTATTAAAACATACGAAGCAATCATTAAAGGGAAAGATATTCCAGAACCAGGTGTTCCTGAATCCTTCCGTGTATTAATGCATGAAATGCAAGGTTTAGCAATTGATATTCGTTGTCTTGATGAGGATGGAAATGAAGTAGACATTACCAGTGAAGACGATGAAGAAGATCAAAACAAAAAAGTAGAAGAACCAATTGTAAAAGAAGAATTGGTTAATGATATGGAGGAGCTAAGTGCTCCAGAAGAAGATGAGGAGGCTTAAGTAATATGAGTATTAATAATTTTTCCTCAATTCAGGTTCGCCTAGCGAGTCCAGAAAAGATTCTTGAATGGTCGCATGGCGAAGTGACTAAACCTGAAACAATCAACTATCGTTCGCAAAAAGCAGAACGTGATGGTTTATTCTGTGAACGCATTTTCGGTCCTACAAAGGACTGGGAATGTGCTTGTGGAAAATATAAGAAAGTTCGTTTTAAAGGGGTCGTTTGTGATCGATGTGGTGTTGAAATCACAAAATCAAGCGTTCGTCGTGAACGTATGGGGCATATTGAATTAGCTGCTCCAGTTGCTCATATTTGGTACCTTCGTGGAATTCCAAGTCGTATGGCCTTGCTATTGGATGTAACACCTAAACAATTGGAAGAAGTTGTTTACTTTGTTAGCTATATTGTTACAGATCCAAAAGATACATCTTTAAACTATAAACAAGTCTTGTCTGAAAGAGAATATCGTGAATTCATGGCTATCTATGGAGCAAGTGCCTTTGTTGCAAAAACAGGTGCCGAAGCGGTATTAAGATTATTACAAGAAGTTGATTTAGAAGCTGAATATAAAAATATTCAAGAAGCGCTTGAAAAAGCAACGGGTGAAAAACGTAAAAAATTAATCAAACGTTTGGATACTGTTAATGCTTTCCGTCATAGTGATAATAAGCCGGAGTGGATGATTCTGACTAAAATTCCGGTTATACCTCCTGATTTACGTCCAATGCTTCAATTGGATGGAGGACGTTTTGCGACAAGTGATTTGAATGATTTATATCGTCGTGTTATTACACGTAACAATCGTTTACGTAAGTTACTTGATTTAGGTACACCAAATATTATCGTTCAAAATGAAAAACGTATGCTTCAAGAATCAGTTGATGCATTGATTGATAACGGTCGTCGTTCAAAACCAATTACTGGTGCAGGTTCTCGTCCATTAAAATCTTTATCTCATTCATTGAAGGGTAAACAAGGTCGTTTCCGTCAAAACTTGTTAGGAAAACGTGTTGACTTCTCTGGACGTTCTGTTATTGCGGTAGGACCTGATTTAAAAATGTACCAATGTGGTATCCCACGTGAAATGGCAGTTAATTTATTTAAGCCATTTATCATTAACGAAATCGTCAATCAAAAATTGGCACCAAATCCAAAAAATGCCGAAAAAATGATTGAAAATCAAGATAATCGTATTTGGGATGTCGTTGAAAAAGTTATTGATGGCTATCCGGTTTTAATGAACCGTGCACCTACACTTCACCGTTTAGGTATTCAAGCATTTATTCCTAAGCTTGTTGAAGGTCGTGCAATGCGTTTACATCCATTAGTATGTGGTGCATTTAATGCCGACTTTGATGGTGACCAGATGGCAATTCACGTTCCATTAAGTGAAGAAGCACGTGCCGAAGCCTTAGTTATGATGCTAGGTAGTCATAATATCCTAGGTCCAAAAGATGGAAAACCAATTGTAACACCAGGTCAGGATATGGTTATGGGTAACTATTACTTAACCATGGAAGAGACAAAGGAAGAGTTACTTAAAGAAAGTAAACGTTATTTAGAAGTGAACTGTCCAGATGAAGCTGCTGTATGGAAACGTTATGCAGAAAATGAAGGACATGTCTTCTCGGATGTTGATGAAGTTATGATGGCATATGAATCAAAGATTGTTCATCTACATTCTCGTATTGCTGTTCCTGTAAAAGGAATTGGAAAAGATTCATTTGAACCTAGCCATTTAAATGATTATTTAGTAACAACACCAGGTAAAATTATTTTCAATAGTATGTTCCCAAGTGACTTCCCATTCATTGAAGAAGTTTCAAGTGAAAACTTTGAACGTACACCTGAACGTTATTTCATTAAACCAGGACAAAATATTCAAGAATACATTGCGAATTTACCAATTACTGATGAAAATGGAAAAGACTATTCAGTAAAGAAAAAAGACTTAGGTAAAGTTATTGCAGAAGTCTTCCGTCGTTATTCTGTTGATCAAACAGCAGAAGTTCTAGACCAAATTAAAGCTTTAGGATTCCGTTATTCAACCGTTGCTGGTATTACAGTAGCTTTATCGGATATCAATGTAGCGAAAAATAAAGAAGCTAAAGAAAAAGAAGGTAAAGAAAAATCCGCTGAATTGAAACGTTTACAACGTAAAGGTTTATTAACCTTACCAGAATGGGAAACACGTTTAAGTAATCTTTGGGATAAAATTAAGGATGAAATTGCCGACAACCTAATTGATAACATGCCTCGTAAGAACCCAATCTTCATGATGGCCGATTCCGGTGCCCGTGGTAACCGTTCAAACTTTACCCAATTGGCTGGTATGCGTGGTTTAATGGCACGTCCAGGTCATGCGAAAGCAACCAGTGGTGAATTTGTTCCAAGTTTAATCGAGGTCCCTATTTACTCATGTTTCCGTGAAGGATTAAATGTATCAGAGTTCTTTACCTCTACCCATGGTGTGCGTAAAGGTTTGACCGATACAGCCCTAAAAACAGCCGAATCTGGTTACTTAACTCGTCGTTTGGTTGATGTTGCGCAAGCTGTCATTATTCAAGAAGATGATTGTGGAACTGATAAAGGAACTTGGGTTGAAGATCTCATGGATCGAAAAGATCATAACTTAATTGAAAGCTTTAAAGATCGTATTGCAGGTCGTTATTCTAAACAAGATGTCGTTCATCCAGAAACGGGAGAATTGATTATTGCGGCTGATGAATATATTACCGATGAAAAAGCCGAAGAAATTGTTAAATCTGGCGTAAAAGGAATGCTTATTCGTTCTGTCTTTACTTGTAAGTCACGTACAGGTATTTGTCGTAAATGTTATGGTAAAAACATGGCAACAGGTAAAGAAGTTGAAGTTGGAGAATCCGTTGGTGTTATGGCGGCTCAATCCATTGGTGAACCAGGTACTCAGTTAACCATGCGTACCTTCCATACCGGTGGTGTTGCGGGTTCTGGTAACGAAGATATTACCCAAGGTCTTCCTCGTGTTGAAGAATTGTTCGAAGCACGTAAGCCAAAGGGTGTTGCGGTTATTGCGCAAATTAGTGGTGAAATCACTTCCATTGAAAATATTGAAGGAACAAAACGTCAAGAAGTTGTTATCACAAGTGACAATGAAAGTGTTGGACATAAAATTAATGCCAATCAATCCCTACGTGAATGGGTCAAAGTTGGAAATCAAATCAATGCGGGTGAATTCTTAACTGAAGGTAACTTAGATCCTAAGGAATTATTACGAGTTGCTGGTGTTCGTGAAGTGCAAGATTATATCTTAAAAGAAGTTAAAAAGGTTTATGCTGCACAAGGTATCGATATTAGCGATAAACACTTGGAAGTTATGATTATGCAAATGATGCGTAATGTCATCGTTACGGATAGCGGAGATACGGATTTAAATGTTGGTGTTCAAAAATCATTGAATGTAATTACACGAATTAACCGTGATTATTTGCTTCAAGGTAAACAACCGGCAAAATTCAAACCAATTTTACTTGGTATTTCTAAATCTTCGGTTGAAACAGATTCTTTCTTATCCGCTGCTTCCTTCCAGGAAACAACGAAAGTCCTTACGGATGCAACAATCAAAGGTAAGGTGGACCATTTACAAGGTATGAAAGAAAATGTCATGATTGGAAAATTGATTCCTGCTGGAACAGGTACACATGGTTACCGTCCTCAAAATGACATTGTTGCAGCTAAGGCAGCTGAGTTACGTCAAAAACGTTTAGAACGTACACATCAAGTGGATAAAGATGTAGAATTTCAAAAAATTGTAAATGAAACAAATCAAGTTGTTCAAGATACAGTAGAAGAAGTTGAATCTGAATCTATCATTATTGAATAAAAAAAGGGCATTTGCCCTTTTTTTTGGAGGTTTTATGTACGAAATTGTTCGTCGCTTTTATGCTTATATTTGTGACAAAAAAGGTTTAGAGCAAGCTACAATCAACCTTGTTTGTTTTCAAATGACAAATTTAGAACAAGAAATAATGGATGCACTCGCTTTTGATGGTGCAATCATAAAGGAAGGCAAAAAAGCAGATTGTGATGGTCGAATCTATTCTAAGGAGTCCATTGAATTTTGGATGGATGACGAGTCTATTTCAATTATGGATTTGATGAAAGTTGATTTTCATCATGGCTTTAATGCCAAAGTTATAAAAGTATAAAGAAAAAAAGATCACTCGAAAGAGTGATCTTTATAATATTTGAATATTGGCATCAAGACAGGCTTCAATCATGTCTTCAGGCCAGAGACTAGCTTGTACCTCTCCAATATGTGCTTTTTTAAGAAGCAACATACATAAACGAGATTGTCCAATTCCACCACCAATGGTATAAGGTAGGTTTTGTTCCATGATGGCTTTATGATATGGAAGTTCTAAACGTTCTTTACAACCTTCTTTTTCTAATTGTTCTGCTAAAGAATTTTCATCAACACGAATTCCCATGGAACTGACTTCTAAGGCACATTGAAGTGGTTCAAACCAGAAAAGAATATCACCATTCAATTGCCAATCATCATAATCAGGTGCACGTCCATCATGCTTAAAGCCGTTTGAAAGCTTTTCACCAATTTGCATCACAAATACACAGCCAAGTTCCTTTGTGATCGCATTTTCTCTTTCTCTTGGACTTAAATTTGGATAACGATCTAAAAGTTCTTGCGTAGTAATGAAATGAATTTCATCTGGCAAATGGTTAACCGCTTGTGGATATTTATACCAAACTTCATGTTCCATATGTTTGATTACTTTGAAGATTTGTTGGACCGTTTCTTTTAAGGTAGAAAAGTTTCTTTCCTCTTTTGAAATAACTTTTTCCCAGTCCCATTGATCAACATAGACAGAATGTAGATTATCAACTTGTTCATCTTTACGAATGGCATTCATGTTGGTATATAAACCAGTATGAAGTTCAAAGTTATATTTTTTAAGTGCAAATCGTTTCCATTTAGCAAGTGAATGAACAATTTCAATATCTTCATTTGGAATTGATTCCATCGAAAAATGAACAGGTTGTTCCACACCATTTAAATTATCATTCAATCCAGAGCTCTTTTTTACAAATAAAGGCGCTGAAATTCTTGATAGGTTCAATTCTTTACCCAATTCTTTTTGAAACGTATCACGAATATATTTAATAGCTTCTTGTGTGTCACGAACGGAAAGAACTGGATCATATGCTTTTGGTAAAATTAATGTCATATTAAATTCTCCCTCTATATTTCCGTATTAGATTGTAACATATTATCACTTTCGATTTGAAAAAATTTTCATGATAAGGTTTGATCGGATGATATGTTAAAATGGACGATAGGAGGGAAAATGGAAATGAGAGATCGTTTTTCAAGCCGTTTAGGCTTTATCTTAATCAGTGCGGGATGCGCAATAGGATTAGGAAATGTATGGCGCTTTCCTTATATTACAGGAAAATATGGAGGCGCTGCTTTTGTATTAATTTATTTATTCTTTTTAATTATTTTAGGACTTCCAGTTATGGTTATGGAATATGCGGTCGGCAGAGGAAGTCAAAAAAGTGCAACGCAATCCTTTGATGTTCTCGAACCAAAAGGAAGTAAATGGCATTGGATGAAAATATGGTGTTTAGTAGGAAATTATATGTTGATGATTTTCTATACGACTGTTTGTGGTTGGATGATTTATTATTTTTATTTAATGTTGATTGGAAAGTTTGATGGTGCAAGTAGCAGTAAAATCAATGAAATCTTCTCTAATATGATGGCTAGTCCAAGTATTAATCTTGGTTTTATGGCTATTGTTGTGGCTTTAGGTTTTTATGTTGTTTCAAAAGGTTTAGTCAATGGAGTAGAAAAAGTATCGAAAACGATGATGATTTGTTTGTTACTATTGATGTCGGTCCTTGCGTTTCGCTCAGTAACTCTAGAAGGTGCAATCGAAGGTGTTCGATATTATTTAATCCCAGATTTTTCAAAAATAACGGAATATGGTATAGGTAATGTTGTTTTTGCTGCCATGGGACAAGCTTTCTTTACTTTATCTTTAGGAATTGGAGCAATTGCGATTTTTGGAAGTTATATTGATCGCGAACGTCGTTTAACTTCGGAAGCAATTCAAGTTGTTGCATTGGATACCTTTGTTGCGATTGTAGCGGGTTTAATTACTATTCCAGCCTGTTTTGCTTATAAGATTGATCCTGGACAAGGACCTGGTTTGATTTTTATCTCTTTACCAAACATTTTTGCAAATATGGCTGGTGGTCGAATTTGGGGGGCGCTTTTCTTCTTATTTATGAGTTTTGCCGCTTTAACGACTATTATTGCGGTTTTCCAAAATATTATTTCTATGACTAATGAATTATTGAATTGGGAATTGAAAAAGACCGTATGGGTTAGTTTTTTTGCCGTACTCATTTTATCGGTTCCTTGTGCACTTGGCTTTAATCTTTGGAGTGGTATTCAACCACTTGGTCAAGGTTCAACCATTCAAGATTTAGAGGATTTTATTGTTTCGAATAACTTGTTGCCACTCGGATCTTTAATTTATGTTTTATTCTGTACATCGAAAAAAGGTTGGGGATGGAAGAACTTTATTAAGGAAGTGAACACAGGTGAAGGTATGAAATTTCCAAGCTCGATTCGATTCTATTGTTCTTATATTATTCCTTTATTAATTCTTTTTATCTTTATCCAAGGTTATATTACGAAATTTTTTGGATGAAAATTCTTTGAAAATTCGTGTAAGAAATATTTTTCTTTCATTTTTATTTAATTATTGTTAGAATAGAGGAAACCGTTGAAGAAGAGATCAAACGAAAAGATGTATCAAAAGCGAGTTCGGATTGGTGGAAGCCGAATGATGGCAATTTCGCAAATGGACTTCTAAGGGCAAGGTGAATTAAGTAGCTAAGACGTATTCATGCGTTAAATGAAAAGAGGGTATTTATAAAATGCCAATTCAGGTGGTACCGCAGATGAAAATTTGTCCTGTATGTTTATGCATACAGGACTTTTTTATTAGGGAGGGAAAAAATGAAAAAAATACTTGCAATGATTCTTTCATTGGGACTTGTGTTAAGTGGTTGTTCATCCAATCCGAAAAAGCTAACGGTTGTTTCAGTTGCACAGCTTGTATCGCATCCTTCTTTAAATTTAATTCGGGATAATTTTAAGAAAGAGATGAAGAAAAAAGGCTATGTGGATGGTGAAAACATTATCATTAACTATGCTGATGCATCTGGACAAGTTGCGAATTTAAATTCAATTATTAATCAATTTGAAGACCAACAAAGTGATGTAATTGTTGCCATCGCAACATCAACAGCTCAAATGGCAGCACGTGTATCAAAAAATATTCCAGTTGTATTTTCAGCCGTTTCGGATCCAGTTGGGGCACAATTGGTTAGTGACTTGGATCATCCAGGCAAAAATATTACGGGAACGAGTGATGAGGTTCAAGTGGATCAAATTTTAGAATTAGCTAAGCAATTAACACCAAATATGAAAACGGTGGGCTTTCTCTATAATGCCAGTGAAACCAATAGTGTTTCCAATCTACAAAAAGCCAAAAGTTATTGTGAAGAAAATGGATTAACTTTAATTGAAGGAACTGGTAAAGATATTACGGAGCTTCAAACTTCGGCTTCCGTTCTTGCTCAAAAAGTTGATGTCATTCTTTCGCCTAATGACAATACGGTCGCAAGTTCAATGCAATCTTTATCTAAAACGGCAATCGATGCAGGCATTCCTTATTATGTTGGAGCGGATTCAATGGTTGAAGATGGTGGTTTAGCCACAGTAGGGATTGATTATGCACAATTAGGAAAAGAAACGGCAGATATGGTTATTGAAATTTTAAATGGAAAAAAAGCCGGAGATATTCCAGTTAAGATTTATAAAAAAGATTTATTTATTTATGTAAATGAAAAAACATTAGAGAGCTTAGGAATTTCTTTGCCTGAATCGGTTTTGGAAAATCCTAAATTAAAAATCATTGAGGAGGATGAATAATGTCAAGTGCGGTTATTTTAAAAGCTTTAGAGCTTGGACTTATTTTGTCGGTTTTATCATTGGGAGTGTATATCTCCTTTCGAATTTTAAATATGCCAGATTTAACAGTGGATGGAAGCTTTTCTACTGGAGCGGCTACGATTGCTGTTACAACCATGGCAGGAATGCCTTATCTTGGTTTAGGTTTTGCCTTTTTAGCTGGTTGTCTTTGTGGGATTGTGACAGCTTTTTTACAGACGAAGATGAAAATACAGCCTTTATTAGCTGGGATTATTACGATGACAGGCCTATATTCGATTAACCTTCGTATTATGGGCAGTTTACCGAATATGCCTTTATTGTCTTTGGATCCAAACTGTGAATCAATGTTTGATAAGGTTGATTTTCCACTTATTGTTTTGATTCCAATTGTGGCTATGATTGCATTACTTCTTTTTTGGTTCTTTAAGACCAATATGGGTTTAGCTTTACGGGCAACGGGGAATAATGAAGCGATGGTTCGTTCAAGCTCTATTAGTGTTGATTTAATGAAATTTATTGGCTTTGGTTTATCGAATGGATTGGTTGCCTTATCTGGTGCTTTATTTGCACAATATAACCATTTTGCAGATGTCACAGGTGGTACAGGAATGATGGTTATTGGTTTAGCTGGGATTATTGTCGGTGAAGCCATTCTTCAAAAACATACCATCGGTTTTGGTTTAATTGCTTCGATTTTAGGCGCATGTATCTATCGTTTACTCTATACGTTTGCCTTACAATTTGGTGTACCAAGTGGAGATATGAACTTAATTTCAGCCTTATTGGTTGCTTTGACGATTTCGATTCCATATTTACGAAAAAGAAAGGGAGCTTAATATGTTACGTTTAGAAAATGTATCGGTCACTTTTCATGAAGGAACACAACTTGAAAAGAAGGCTTTAGAAAATGTCTCTGTAACAGTTAATAAAGGAGAATTTATAACTTTATTAGGAAGTAATGGTGCAGGAAAGAGTACTCTTTTTAATGTGATTGCTGGAAAGATTCCAGTAAGCAGTGGAAAAGTATTTATCGAAAATGAGGATGTAACACATCAAAAAGAACATATACGTGCACGAAACATTGGACGTTTATTTCAAGATCCATCGATGGGTACTGCAAGTCAATTGAGTGTGGAAGAGAATTTATCCTTAGCCTATGGAAGATGTCAAAGAGGTGCTTTTTCTATGGCTATTACCAAAAAAGAAAGAGAGCTATTTGCAGATCAATTAAAACAACTGGATATGGGCTTAGAAGATCGTATGAAAACACCAATTGGTTTATTATCCGGAGGTCAAAGACAAGCAGTTGCTTTAATGATGGCTGTATTGAATCCACCCAAAGTTCTTTTATTGGATGAACATACAGCTGCCCTTGATCCAAATAGTGCGAAGAAGATTTTAGCAATCACAAATGATTTGATTGAGAAAAAGAATATTACAGCTTTGATGATTACGCATAATATGAAGGATGCCCTCGAAAATGGAAATCGTTTATTCATTATGAATGATGGGAATATCACAAAAGATTTTTCTTATGAACAAAAAATCAAATTACAAGCTGCTGATTTATTGAACTATTATGAAGTTTGACAAAGGCCTTTTTTTGGCATAGACTAAAAAGAGCGAGGGAATAAAATGTCAAGTTTAACAAAGGATTTAAAAGAATCAAAAATTAGAAAACAGGTTGTTACGTCACTTGAATATCAATGCAAAACAGATCAAGATCAAGAAGATGTATATCATATGGTCCATGATTTGTTAGAAAATCATTTGAATGAGTTTGCGAAAGTTACTTATGAATTAGAACCTGAAAATAAAATAAAAGTAGAAGTCATTGAGAATAAGTAGACTTCTACTTTTTTTGTTCTTGTTCAATTCGTATCGCAAGACCTTCTGCTGTACATTCACTAGCGTTTAAGGCTAAGTAAAATGGCAAGGAGAGTTGTTCTTGTAAACTATCAAGAAGATGATCAATTTTTAAAGTTGGTCCACAAGCGGTAATACCACGATGAAGAATCTCTTCTTGTTGAAATTGATTTAATTCAGATAAAAAGGTATAGATCCATTTTGACCAAAGATAAATAAAAGGTTGTAAAAGAGCAACCATTTGATTTTCGTTTAATTCTAAGTATTTTAATTGTTGACTTGTGAAATCAGTACCAGGAATACGTATTTTTCGTGGTACAGCTACTTTTTGACATTGACCAATTTTGGTCTTAATTTCTTCGATGGCTTGATCTGAAACTTGAAAGTGATATGTACTTTGAATCCAATTCTTGATTTGAAGATTAATATGTTGAGAGCCATAATTCAAATGTTCTTCTTTTAAAATTTGATTGGAGCGAAAAAGTGTTAAAGTGGATTGAGAATAACCAATATGAAATAAACAAGCGCTACAATCAGCTGTAATGTTTAAATGAGAACCGAGAGCAGCACAAAGATTTTCCGTTTCATAAATGACTTGATTGGCCCCACGATGATAAAAATAGGTTTTGATTTTATCAATCTCTTGATCTGAATAGGTTGAAGGAAGTGTGAAAATGATAGATGTTTTTTGAAATAATCGAAAAACATGAAATCTTTCCATCATCGTATCCATTAAAATAAAAAGCTCTTTTAATGTAAGATCAAATTTTAAGCGTCGTGTCCCATAAAAAGAGAGGGCTTTATTTCCACTTGCAATGATCTTATTTTGTGCGTTATAAGCCAAACAAACGGTTTCTTCTGCTTGAATTTCATTATTTTGAATAAAACGAATGGATTTTTTTCCAATATCAAAGCCGACATAGTTCATACCTAATATTTTAACGAATATTTTTTTATGATACAATACGACATATGAAGAATGAAGCTTTTCAAGCCTGTCGAAACAATGATGATCAAATGCCCAATTTTCCCGATGGGTTATTTGTGCTTGTTTTTATGGATTCTTTTTATGAAAAGAAAAGTTTACGTCCATTAGATTGCTTATGGAATGCTAGAGAGGAGTTTGAATACCTTTCCGTTCCGGTCTATATTCTTTCTCCAAAGAAAAATCGATTTCAATCCGATGATACTTTTTACTATCTTTATGATTTAAGTTTAGAAAGTTTTTATCAATTTCAAACGATAAAAAAGAAAATTGTGTTTGGAAAAGAGCATGAAGTAATCTATGCATCGATGTTTATATTTGATGGGAAAAAGCCTATATATAAAGCACAAAGTATCAATAATTCTTCATTAAAAAAGCTCCTGATTTTCTTAGTTAAAGCATGGTCAAAAAAAGTTTTAAAAAAAATTGAAAAAAAGTTTGACAAGGACTAGGGTGTTTGATATTATTATTGAGCAACACGGATACGGAGGTTTAGCTCAGTTGGGAGAGCATCTGCCTTACAAGCAGAGGGTCAGCGGTTCGAGCCCGTTAACCTCCACCATTTATAAAACGCCGACTTAGCTCAATTGGTAGAGCAACTGACTTGTAATCAGTAGGTTGTGGGTTCAATTCCTATAGTCGGCACCATTTTTATGACCCGCTAGCTCAGCTGGTAGAGCATTTGACTTTTAATCAAAGGGTCAGGCGTTCGAATCGCCTGCGGGTCACCATTATGCAGGTGTAGTTTAATGGTAGAACTTCAGCCTTCCAAGCTGACTACGTGAGTTCGATTCTCATCACCTGCTCCATTATTTAAAAAAATATTTTGAAAAAAATATTTGACAAAGCGATTTAAAAATGTTATTATTAAATCCGCTTGGAGGTTTAGCTCAGTTGGGAGAGCATCTGCCTTACAAGCAGAGGGTCAGCGGTTCGAGCCCGTTAACCTCCACCATTTATAAAACGCCGACTTAGCTCAATTGGTAGAGCAACTGACTTGTAATCAGTAGGTTGTGGGTTCAATTCCTATAGTCGGCACCATTTTTATGACCCGCTAGCTCAGCTGGTAGAGCATTTGACTTTTAATCAAAGGGTCAGGCGTTCGAATCGCCTGCGGGTCACCATTATGCAGGTGTAGTTTAATGGTAGAACTTCAGCCTTCCAAGCTGACTACGTGAGTTCGATTCTCATCACCTGCTCCATTAGAAAATTCACCAATCGTATGATTGGTTTTTTTTTACTTGGCTTTTTATTAGAATTTTTGTATAATGGTAATTGGCTTTTTATGCCTGTCATTCATCAAAAAGGAGGAAGTATCGTTTCATGGCAAAACAAGATATGATCGAATTAGATGGTATCGTCGTTGACACATTACCAAGTGCTGCTTTTAAGGTTAAATTAGAGAACGGACACGAAATTATGGCTCACGTTTCTGGTAAAATCCGTATGCATCACATACGCATTTTACCAGGTGATCGTGTTACAGTAGAAATCTCACCCTATGATTTAACACGTGGGCGAATTACATTTAGAAGAAAGTAGGAGGTTAGATAAAAATGAAAGTAAGACCATCCGTAAAACCAATGTGCGATAAATGTCGAATCATTC
>CAVBLW010000013.1:0-26722 GCA_963596085.1 Bacteroidaceae bacterium
AAATAAGAGTAAAATATGGGTATGAAAAAACCAATCACAATTACAATTTCACGTCAATTTGGAACCAATGGACGTGAAATAGGACGTATTTTAGCAGAAGAACTTCATATTGCCTACTACAACAAAGAAATCATGTATCAAATCGCAAAGGATTTAAATATGGATCCTTCCTTTTTTGAAGAAGAAAATAAAAATGATGCAGGATTCTATTCCATTTCCAATCGAAATTTTGCCTTGGCAAATATGACGGAGCTTTCTTTAAATTCACAGTTATATAATAAATCGAGTGAATTGATTCAATCGATTGCAGAAAAGGAATCTTCGGTTATTATTGGACGTTGTTCGGATTATATATTAAAAGATATGGAAAATGTGATTCGGATTTTTTGTTACTGTGATTTAGAAACAAGAATTAAAGTTGCAATTCAAGATTATGGTTTGAAGGGACGTAAAATTAGAAAATTTGTCGAAACACAAGATCAAAAAAGAGCAGGTTTTTATGAATTTTATACCAATCAAAAATGGGGAGAACCATCGAATTATGATTTAATGATTAATACAGCACATGTTTCATGTAAAGAGGCTGTTGAAATGATTAAAACAATTTATAGAATTAAAGAAAAAAGCTAAATTCGGAATGAATGTAGTCTATATAGGCTACATTTTTTTGTATGGAATTGTATTTATGGTCATAAAATTGAAAAAAACGACATAAATCTTTCAAACAACCGTTCTAAATTGTTTAAAAAGAGAAAAAATCACCAAATGAATAAATTTATATTGAATTCATAAATGGCTTAATTTTGATTAGAACATAATAGAAGCTAGCTTATTAATAAAAAAACTCCATTGCTAATCACAATGGAGTATATTTTTATTCTTATTTTAGGTTTAATTACATGAAATATGGAGTCGCAAAGTAAGCTACGAATATAACAAGTAATACCCATACAGTTGGATGAATTTCTTTTGAACGTCCAGCAGCTACCATGGCAACTGTATAAGCGATAAATCCACATGCAATACCATTAGAAATGGAATACATTAAAATCATCATAATAACTGTGATAAAAGAAGCAGAGGCAAATACCATATCATCCCAGTTAATTCCCTTTAATTGTTGAGCCATCATAATACCTACCACAACTAAAGCAGGGGCAGTAACGGCATTTGTAACTGTACTTAATACCAATGGTGATAAGAAGACAGATAATAAGAATAAAACACCACTTGTACATGCAGTAAGACCTGTACGTCCACCAACACCAACACCTGAGCTTGATTCTACAAAGCTTGTTACAGTACTTGTACCAACAACAGCACCAAATACAGTACCAATCGCATCAGCTAATAAGGCTTGTTCAGCATTTTCTAATTCACCTTGTTCATTAACAAGTCCGATTCGGTTTCCAATTGCTACCAATGTACCAGCTGTATCAAAGAAATCTACGAATAAGAATGAGAAGATAACCACAAAAGCTTGGAATGGATTAGCGAATAATTCACCAAAACCAGAGAAACAAGCACCGAAAGCTTCAAATTGGAAATCAGCTGAAATTGGATTGGATGGTAAAGTAGGCATTCCTTCTAAACCAAAGCATCCACCAATAATTCCTAGAACGGCAGTAATAACCATTCCCACAAAAACAGCGGCAGGTACATTTTTAATAACTAAAGCAATTGTGATTAATAATCCAATAATTGCAAGTAAAACACTTGGATCAGTTAAATTACCAATTCCAACAAAAGTAGAACTGTTCGCAACAATGATTCCAGCATTTTTTAAACCAACAAAGGCAATAAAGAAACCAATTCCAGATCCGATTGCTAATTTTAATTGAACAGGAATTGCATTAATAATGGCTTTACGAATTCCAGTGACTGAAATAACCACAAAGATAACACCAGAAATAAAGACAGCACATAAAGCAGCAGACCAAGTGAATCCCATTTGACCACAGATTGTATATGCAAATAAGGCATTAACACCCATTCCTGCAGCAAGCGCAACTGGATAGTTTGCAACCAATCCCATAATGATACTAGCAACACCAGCTGAAAGAGCGGTAGCTAAAAAGACAGAAGCTTTGTCCATTCCAGTATCACCTAAGATACTTGGATTGACACCAAGAATATAAGCCATTGCTAAGAAAGTCGTAAGACCGGCAAGAATCTCAGTTTTGACGCTTGTATTCTTTTCATTTAATTTGAAAAATTTTTCCATGAAATATATTTCTCCCTCTATCGTAAAAAACGACGTGTTTATTTTATTACATGAATTCGTATTTATCAATGAAAAAAGCCTTATGTAAAGGCTTTAGTTAAAATTCTCTTTAATTTTTTTCTTCTCGTAATAATATAAACGCATGATTGTTGATACCAACAAAACACCAAATGCAAGTACGCCTGCAATACTAATGGTAGATAAACCTTGTTGTAAAGCTTGGGTGGCATTACCATGAATCGCACGTAACATTGTTTGATACATACCAGCCCCCGGAACTAAAGGAATTAAGGAAATCCCTAAAAAGGTTGTAACGGGTGTTTTACATTTTCGTGCAAATATTTCTGATAAAAAAGATAAAGCAATCACACCGATAAAATTTGCAAATAATTCAGAACCATCGAAATAAATGATCATTTTATAACATAAACCGCCAATTGCACCAATCAAGCCTGCAATCCAAATATTTTTTCCTTTGACATTAAAGATAAAGCTATAACATAAACAAGCAAAAAAGGCAGATAAAGCACTTTTGATTACAAATAAAAGCATAGAGTCTCCTTACAAACAAGTATAAAGAATAATACCAGAACCGGCTGCAATGGCTACAGCACATAGAAAAGCATCGGTTGCTCGAGCAAGTCCAGATATGGTATCTCCGGCAATTGTATCACGAATCGCATTGGTAATTGCTAAACCTGGCACCAACAACATGAAGCCTGAAATGATAACGATATTAAAGTTAAAATTCTTATAGAAACGATAAATAATAATCGTCATCAATGTCGCAAGTGCAGCTGCACAAGAGGTATTTAAAAAGGCATTCAAGCGATATTTTTCGCAAAGTGCATTGACCATCCGAATGGCTAAACCAATAAAAAAGGCAATACATGCTTCAATTAAGCCACCATCAAAGAAGAGGGAAAAAGCAGAAGCACTAATTGCTGAAAAAAGTAAGGTTTGATAAAAAGGAAGGCTTTTTTCATTTTTAATTTGTATTAATTCATTTTCGATTTCATCGATTGAATAAACTTGATCTGCCATTTTTCTAGACAAGTTATTCACTTGATCAATTTGGTTCAAATTAACTTTACCACTATGTACGCGACAAATCTTCGTATAGGTTTGATGTTCTGTAGTCATAGAAAACATAATCCCTGTCAAAGTTACATAACTATCGGCTTCTAAAACTTCTGGGATATTTCTTGCCATACGAACCATTGTATCTTCAACACGACGAATTTCAGCGCCGCTTTCAAGTAATATGGTACCAGCTAGAAGAATGGCATTTAATAATCTTTCATCATCCATAAGATGATTATAACAAGAATTGTTAAATCTTAAACAATTGATTTAAATGAAAAGAATAAATCCAAGTTTGAATTTGTTTATCTGGATTTATTTTATGCATTGCTTGAGCATAAGTATCCAATTGACTTTTATAAGCCTTTATCAATTCATCTTGATTTAAGCCATCTGTTTTAAAATCAAGAATATGAATGGTATCCTCTTCCCATATGACAAGGTCCATAAAACCATGAATCACTTCTTGTTTTTCTTGAAGAATATAACTACATTCAAATTCATGTTTTTCCTTCATCCATTGAGCATAAATTGGATTGGTATTAATGGCTTGAACTTGTTCTAAATCCTTTGTCGTTAAAGAATAATCACTTTTTGAAGCAAAATTTTCGATTTCTTCTTTTTGATAAGGATAAGAACACTGTGCCATGATTTCATGGAACAAAGTACCTCGCGTAGTATTCTTATTTCCATCTAAGGAAAATTCCTTCCACTCGAAATGCATTTTACTTTGACTTGCAGTCTTACTTTCAAAAAGAGTCGCTTTCTTTTGATATAAGGATCGTTCCTTTTTATGAGATTGATATTCCTGTTGATCTGGGCGCTCGTATAAACCCACTTTGACAAAGTGAACTGGACTTTGTGGATCATTAAAATAGGTATGGAACAACCAAGAAGTATATTTCTTATTCTCTAAAAGCGCATTTGTATTTAATGGGGATTGATAATCTTCGACTGAATTGATCGAATCCACAAAAATTAATTCTTTTTCAGCACGAGTTGTTGCAACATAAAAGATTCGCATCTCTTCATTTAAATCATCATGAAGCTGTTTGGTCTTAAAGGCAATTTCACTCATGGATTTTCTTACAAGATGTCCATTCTTACTGAAAGAAGAAGTACAAACGCCTAAATCGGCATCTAAATAGATGTGTGTGTAATTTGTATCTTTTTTCGATTCATGATCCGATAGGATGTATACAACCGGGAATTGTAATCCCTTGGATTCATGCATTGTTTTTAATTGCACAATATCCGCATGAATATCATAAGGATTGGTTTCTGATAGCGCATCCTCTTTCGCATCTTTATTTAAGGCAGCTACAAAATCAACTAAATAATCGTAGGATGTACTTTTTATTAACAAATCATCTAAGTTGGTCTTATTTTGTGCAGTTGTATAATCAAAATAGAAATTATTCCATGCATATAAAGTTTGTAGACATTGACTTGGATTGCTCGTGATTTCTTTTTCTAGTTGATGCCAAGTTAACATAAAATCTTTGTCTTTTATACGGAAGTATAAAGGTCCACTTTTTTCTTCTGTAATTAATTGATTAATTTCAACTTGTCCAATGGGTGAACAAAGAGCAGCTGTTAGGGCAATGTCATCCATTGGATTGATTAAAGCTTGTAGACAAGATAATATAATTTGTACGGCAGAATCTGAATAATATCCACCTTTCGAATCCCCAGATGCAGGAATGCCATAAGCTTCTAAGATATTGTTGTAATCACTATATTTCGTACGGTTTCTTGTTAGGATACAGATATCACGAAAAGGAGTTCCGTTTTTATGTTTTTCGAGAATATCATGGGCAATGATATCCATGCAATTTTTATTAAATTTAGAACGTGCTGTATTTACATTGATTTCATTTTCCTTAGCCCATGAATCAGCTTCACTATATAGAAATCGAATTGGAACTTGTTCACAATTGCGTTGTGCATCGACTCCTACATTGGCAATATCTTCATTGGTGAAATTCGTTCCTAAACAATCAGAATTCATAATTTTTTGATAGAAATCGTTATTGAATTGAATGATATTGGCATTGGAACGAAAGTTTTTATCCATATATAGAGTACATTCATCTTTTTCATTCATATGATTTTTCATAATCGAAGGATTGGCTTGTCGAAAGCCATAAATTGATTGTTTAATATCACCAACACGGAAAACAATCCCTTTTTGTGCGAATTGTTTGATAATACTTTCTTGAAGTTCGTTTGTATCTTGAAATTCATCAATAAGGATGGCTTTATATTGGTTATGAATTTCCAATCGAATCATTTCATTTTTTAACAATTGATAAGCATAAAGTTCAATATCATTAAAATCAAGGATTTCCATTTCATCTTTGATCTGATCAAATTGTTTTTTTGTTTCCAAAACAAGATCACAAAATTCATTGCGAACAACTTCATTTTCTTTTTCGTCACTCAAATAAGTTTCAACAGGATAAAGAAGTTCAGCAATGGCAATTTCAATCGCTTTGATTTTTTCCTTCAATACTTTGAATTGTTCTTTGTCTTCAGTTTGTTTTCCTGCTCTCATGTAGGCACAATTTTCAATATAAGTTTTAAAAGCATAATAAAAATTCGTATAATCTTGATTTAAACATTTTTTTAATAAAGCCTTTTTTTCTATAAAAATAGGATCAATGTTTTCTCCTTGTTGGCATATCTCAATTAAACGAAGAACTTGCTCTTGGAAGTAAGTGACAAACCATTTTTGAATTTCATCATCCATTTGACTTGCTTGAATCGCTTTTATGTAAGCTTCTGGATCAGGTTTAGCCCAAGCATTATTGATACAGTTTTCAACTGTTTTTTGGATGGAAGAAATATCTTGGTTTAAAAGAGTCAAATATCGTCGTAAATTTGTGCTATTGACAATTTTTAAAGCTTTTTGAAAGCCTTGATCAAAAGCTTCTTTTTTTTGAGCTTCACTGGCAATAGTATTGGCACGATACAGGGTGATTGGAATTTTATAATAATAATTTTTTACTAGCTTAAAACAGAAGCTATCAATGGTACAAATATCAGCGTTTTCTAACAAAGCCAATTGATCATGAATAAAGTCGTTACTCTTTTCTTCGAGTAAGCGAGCACGCAAGCGATCTCTCATTTCAGCCGCAGCGTCATTGGTAAAAGTCATTGCTAAAATTTGGTCAACTGAAATTCGATCCTTTAGGATTAATTGGCACAATCTTTCAACTAAAACTCTTGTTTTTCCACTACCTGCACTTGCTGATAATAATGTATCTTTTCCACGGGCATCAATGGCTTTTTGTTGATCGTTTGTAAAATTCATTCGTTTTCTTCCCCCTTTACTCGTAATTCTTTTTCCACTTCTTGTTTTGCGTTTCGACAAATTTGTTGATAGGTACAATATTTACATCCATCTTTTTGGTGTTCAGGAAGAATGTTTCCAGAAAGAATGTCTTCACTAATGGAACCGATAATTTCTTTCCATTGTTCTTTTGCTTGTTCAAAAGATGGAGATGGTGATTTTTTGCTTGAAAGTTTGAAAAATTGTTTTTCTTCATCACTGTAAATTCCTAAGTCACCATAATTCCAACCCTTGAATTTATCGCCTATTTGATACTTTTCTTCAAAAGAATCTACTTCGAGTGGAATCCAATTGTTTTTCTTTCCTTGGTAGTTCAGTTTGATGGCACTTTGTTCTTCTGGCTTCTTACGTAAAGAAATGTAGTAATTTCCAAGTGGAATTTTATGACTTTCCTTTTCATAGGCAATCGCATAAGTGACAAGCTGTAAGGATAAGCCTTGTTGAAATTCTTTATAGATTAACTTCTTATCACCACTCTTATAGTCAAAAATCACAAATGAAGTATCGGATTCATCAATACGATCGATATATCCAACCAAAGAGATGATATAATCATCCCATTCAAGCTCATAGGTCAAACGTTTTTCCTGTTCATGAATAGGCATGTGCCATTGTTTTTGGAAAGTTTTTAATTGATTAAAAATATTGATGAGATTGATTAATAAAGCATCTTTTTGTGAAGCAACCCATTCTTTTTGACTAGGAAAAGCTTGTTCAAACCAGGTATATTCCTTTTCAATATATCTTTTAATCTCATCCTTTGTACAAAGGACATAATCTTCTTGATGGTCATTAACCATCGATTCTAAGATTTCATGAAGAATGGATCCACGTATACTTAAATCAGACCAATCCTTTTGTTCTTTTAAATGAAGGCCCTTATCTAAAAAGTAAGAAAGCGGACAATGAACATATTTTTCAAAGCTCGAAACTGAACCATAGATCTTTCCTTCTTTTAAGAAAAGAGATTGGGCCTTTTCTTTCGATAAAGAGAAGGATGGTTGAGTATAGATATCACTTTCTTCAATAGTGACAAAACCTGGTTTATTTCCAATAAAGCGATCCATTTCAACACTATTTTCATATTTTTTTCCTTGATAGTCTGCTTGTGGTAAAGAGACAATCAAATGTTCAATGGTTTTCAAAGATGCCTTTAAGCCTTCCTTTTGAAGGTTTAAGCGTTGATTCAAAGAAGGAAAAGGAATATCCATCAAATACGTTTCATCAAAAATTCCACTTTCTTTTTCTAATTGTGGATAATTGCTGGCATTTGCACTTGTCAAGAATACGATTGGACGAATATTTGATAATTCTTTTAAGGATCCAATCACAACACCATGAATCGAAGCTGCTGTATTGACTTGTGTCAGGTTTTCAATTTGATGAATTAAAATTGATAAATCTTCTTTTGAGTGAATATGTGGAATGGCATCACTACAAAGCAATTGAATTTTTTGCATACAAGCTAGATTTTCTTTTGTCGGTTGATTGTATTCTTGGATAAAAGTCGCAATCTCTTTCCATGAATTGAAATCCCATTGAATCGAATGCGTATTTAACCATTCTTTTGTCTTTTTTTCAAAATTTAAAATCTGTTCCCATTCCTTTTCATCCAAGAAATTATTTTTTTCATAATCTGGATGATCAATCATAAAGGAAGGAAAGGCTTCTGGGAACAAAGTTAAGTAGTTTTCAAAATAGTTTGCTTTCGGTTCAAAGGCCTTGACCAAATTTAAAAAGCTTTTTTTTGTTTGTTCTTGAATCCAACGAAGCGCACAAGCCCATTGTAGACAAATTGGATTGGTTTTTTGATCCTTTAAAATTGTATAAGGAATTTGATAAGTATTAAACATTTGTTCTAAAACCAAGGGATCCTTTGAATCGCAACATGAAATAAAAATATCATCGGCATTCCAATTCTTTTCAACAATTGTTTCTGCAATCCATTGAGCTTGTTTACGCGATGTACTCATAGCGACATAATCAATGGTCGATTCAACTTCACAATCAAGCCATTGGGCCCCAGCTTGAATCAATTGTTCAATCCATAAATGATTCCATCCGGAATAAGGGCAACGTAAAATGTAAACATCCTTTAAAGAAGAAAAAGATGGAGTGAAATCTTCAGCTAATGGAATCGTTTGAAGAATTTCTAAAATTTCTTTTAAATCTTTTTCTTTATTGGTATGAGTAGGCCAGTTTGTTATCTTATAGGTTTTTGCTAACTTCATGAAATGTAGACAATCTCGTAAAAAATTAGCATCATTGATATTTTTATAGAAATCATTGGACTTAGAAATGGAAGCTAAAGCCTCTTTATAGGTATATAAAATTTTGATATTACTTTCTTTTTTAGGAAAATAAGCATTTAAAAAACTAGAAAGCGAAAGAACCTGTAAAGAAAGATAATGTTTATTTTCTTTTAAAAGCTTTTGATATAAAGGTAAATGTAAAGATGTAGGTGCAATAATTGTTCCTTGTGTTGGTAAACTAATCATGAAAATCCTCCTTGTATATAAGAATGTAAAATTTAAATTGACACTATTGATGCATATTATTGGAATTCTTTTCATTTTCTATTGTATCGACTCTGTATTCTTCTTTCACTCTTTTTTTGTAATAAGATATAATACAAGTATGAAAACAAGAATACGTAAAATAACATGTATAGTATGGACCGTTCTTTTGTTTTTAACAACATCGGTTCCGATTTATGCACAAATGGATCAAATTCCATCTTATTCGAATAGTCCATATACAATTATTGATGACAATCATCCCTCTTTTTCTGTTTCGGACTTAGATCCGACATCGAAAAAGATATTCCAACCTTTAGATTCTTTAGGTCGGACGCAAAGTGCTTTTGCGGTAATTGGTCTGGATTTGATGCCAACAAAGAAACGGAGCAGTATTGGTATGGTCAAACCATCGGGATGGCATTTGGCCAAATATGATTGTGTGGAAGGAAAGTATTTGTATAACCGGTGTCATTTGATTGGCTATCAATTATGTGGAGAAAATGCCAATGAAAAGAATTTGATTACGGGTACACGGTATTTAAATGTGCAAGGGATGCTACCTTTTGAAAATCAAATTGCAGACTTTGTCGAAGCGACTGAATATCATGTAGCTGATCGAGTAACTCCAATTTATGAAGGAAACAATCTATTAGCGAGTGGTGTTCATATGGAAGCCCAATCGATTGAAGATGAAGGATCGGGCTTGTCCATTAATGTCTATTGTTACAATGTCCAACCTGGAGTAAATATTAATTATACAAATGGAGAAAGCTCTTTAGCACAGGAACAAGCGGTCGTTGAACAGTCGGTTGCCGCAGATTATGTACTCAATACAAACACGAAAAAATTTCATAATCCAAATTGTTCAAGTGCAAATATTATAGCAGATAAGAATAAAGAAAATTATAACGGTTCAAGAGAGGATTTGATTCAACAAGGATATAGTCCTTGTTTACGTTGCAATCCATAAAATTATAGGAGAAAAAATGAACGAAACAGAAAAAACCGTGCTTTTTGCCCAAAAGAAAGCACAAGAATTAGGAATTCAACATATTGTGGTTGCGAGTAGTTATGGTACAACCTTAAGTTATTTTAAAAATACGAATCTTCACATTGTTGGAGTAAGCACAGCTTATAATCATGGAGTCTGTACTTTAAGTGAAGAAAAACGCAAGGCATATGAAAAAATGGGTTTTGATATTGTGACAGCTGCGCATACCTTAAGTGGAGCTGAACGCTCCTTTTCCAGTCGCTATGGAGGCTATGGACCCGTTGAAATTATGGCAGATACCTTACGAATGTTTGGACAAGGTGTCAAAGTATGTGTTGAAGTGAGTACAATGGCTTTGGATGCAGGAAAGATTCCATATCATGAAAAAGTCATTGCGATTGCAGGCAATGGACAAGGTGCTAATACCGTATTGCTTCTAACACCTTCCTATACAAGTTCCATTTTAGATACAAAAATTCATCAGATTCTTTGTAAACCGGATGCGATTTCTATATAATCTTCTGTATGGAACGAATTAAAGAAATCATTGTAGTAGAAGGAAAAAATGATACGAACGTCTTACAACGTTATTTTCAATGCGATACGATTGAAACTGGAGGCGATCAATTGATTGATTCAACTTTAGATCGTATCAGAGAAGCACAAAAAAATAGAGGTGTTATTATTTTTACCGATCCAGATTCACCGGGTGAACAAATTCGTCGATGGATTAATCAAGCCATTCCGGGATGTAAGAATGCTTTTATTGAAAAGAAAAAAGCGAAAACGCCAAAAAAAGTTGGTGTTGAACATGCTAAAAAAGAAGATTTATGGGAGAGTCTATCTCATTGTGTCACCTTTGAAGAAAGTCACCATTCCTTGGAATGGAATGATTTTATTGATTTGGGATTGCTCGGAAATCGAAAATTTCGTGAACAGCTTTGTCTGAAGTTTCATATTGGTCCATGCAATGCCAAGACTTGTTTTAAACGATTAAATCAAATGAATATTTCTGCTGAAGAAATTAGAAAGGTCCTTGAATATGGAACAAGCCATTGCGACAATACGTAGAACAAAAGAAATTCAAGAAAAATATCAAGTTTTTACCAAAAAGAACTATGGACAGAATTTCATTATCGAACCACGTGTTGTTGAAAAAATTGCGGAAGCTGCCATTCAGGATGAAAATGAATTATGTATTGAAATAGGACCAGGAATTGGTGCATTAACACAAATGCTTTGTCAAAGAAGTAAACAGGTGGTTGCGTATGAAATTGATTCACGTATGCCGACAGTTTTAATGAACGAAATTGGTGATGATCATTTAGAGGTTGTTCTAGAAGATTTTTTAA
The DNA here is from genome assembly GCA_963596085.1 of Bacteroidaceae bacterium. Classification (GTDB taxonomy): domain Bacteria; phylum Bacillota_I; class Bacilli_A; order Erysipelotrichales; family Erysipelotrichaceae; genus Absicoccus. The sequence continues at coordinate 11,525 of CAVBLW010000013.1, forward strand.
ACGTATCGGTTGATGATGAAATCAAACGTTTACGCAAACAAGGACAAAAAGTTGTCTTTGCTTCGAATTTGCCTTACTATATTACAACTCCAATATTATTTAAGCTCTTTGAAGCGAAAGAAGCGATTGAAAGAATTACAGTCATGATGCAAAAAGAGGTTGGACAACGCTTTTTAGCGCAAGCTTCAAGTAAAGAATACAATGCTTTAAGTGTCATTTGGCAATATAAATGTCATTGTAAGAAGGTCATGGATGTTTCACGACATGTTTTTTGGCCAAGTCCACGAGTTGATTCGGTTGTTTTACAATTCACCTTTCATCATCAATACAAGCTTTCAAATGAAGAAGCCTTTTTTTGGTTAGTAAAAACTTGTTTTACGCAAAGAAGAAAGACTATCTATAATAATTTACAGACGGTTTTTAAGGATAAAGAAAAGGTGTGTGCTTGTTTAGAAAAGGCTGAAATTCCACTGAATCAAAGAGCCCAACAATGCACGCTTGAAGATTTTATTCGACTCTATGAAAAAAATGAAGAGATAATCTGTCAAAAAGCTCAAGAAGAATCGAAATGATTCTTCTTTTTTTGGGAATTTTATGTAAAAAGGGAAGGAATACTATATAATTGAAGTGTTTTAATAGATTTGAGGTAACTTATGAAAGTATATGCGCCAGCCAAAATAAATCTAGCCCTTGATGTATTAGGGCAAAATGAAGATGGCTATCATGAATTAGATATGATTATGGCTCCTGTACTATCTTTATATAATGTGGTGGATTTAGAAAGAGCATCGCAAACAACAATCACATGTACAAATGGTGAAATTCCAGATGATAACGCAATGAAAAAGATGGTACAAGTCTTAAAAGAAAAATATAAAATATCCGATTATTCAATTCGCATTGAAGAACATATTCCGATGCAAGCAGGCCTTGCGGGAGCAAGTGCTAATGCAGCGGCTGTTCTAAAGGCAATTAATGATATGGATGAGCTTCATTTATCCTTAGAAGATATGATTTGTCTCGGCAAAAAAGTTGGAGCCGATGTTCCCTTTTGTGTGGTATCTCGTTATGCCCGTGTAAAAGGAATTGGTGAAAAAATTCGTCTTTTGAATTGTCAATGGAAATTTTCCATTCTTCTTATAAAGCCAGAACAAGGGGTATCAACACCAGAAGCGTTTCAAACTTGGCATCGTTTAGAACCTTTACATCCAGATTTAGATTTGTTAGAAAATGATATTGTTCAACAAGATTTAAATCATTTTATTTCTCATATGGGGAATGCCTTAGAACCTGCTGCTTTAGAACTTGTTGGTTCTTTAAGACAACTAAAGGAAGAAATGCAATCATTTGGTTTAGCGGTTATGATGACAGGTTCTGGTTCAACCATGATGGGTTTTGGAAGTTGGAAGCAATTAAAAGAAGCAGAAAGAGCTTTAAAGGATCAATATCCTTTTGTACAGATAGTGACGGTGGGATAATGACATTTTCTATTTTAAAATATTTTTTATTTGTTCTTTGTTTTGGAATGAGTTTTTATGCAGTTAGTTCAATTCAATTTGATCGCTTTTGTTCGGTTAAGCAAGCACGTAAGGTTGTTGTATTGATGTTTTTATTGTCCTTGGTTTTGGCTTATCTTTCGACACAGGCCATATTGGATTTAACAATTTATAATGGATTAGGAGGATAATATGTTTGATCATTGGTATGCACTTGATTTAGGTGGATATAATTGTCGTTTCTATGATTTCATGGAAGAAAAGGATATTCATATTCGTACGAGTGTTGCTTATCAACAGAAGAAAGTTGTAGCACTTGGTAAGGATGTCATGAATTATGTATATCAAGATCCAAGAAAGGTCTCAATTAAATATCCATTGGATTATAATCGCATGATGTCAAGTGTCGTACCCTTAATTAAAGAAGGGATGCAAGAACTTCAAAGTGCTAAAGCATTGTTTCGACCACGGGCTTTAGTGGTTGTTCCAAGTGAAACGGATGAAGCCCAATTGCTTCGTTGGCAAGATGAAATCAATCAAGCAGGAATCACAAAAATTGATTTTATGACAGTAATGGATGCTTTGCAGACCATTGAGCCAACTATGATCATTCATAGTGGACATACTTATACGGAAATTGGTGTTTATGCGCATGAAGAGAAAATCGTTTTAAAGACGATTTTTTATGCAGGGAAACAAGTGGATGAACTGATTCAAAAGAAAATTGCGAAAATGACGAATTGCATGATTGGAATCGAAGATGCCAATGCTTTAAAGCAAGCAGCAAGTCAAGCTCTCTGGAAGGGAAAAAATGCAACGCTTTTATGTACGGCCATCAATTCTCATAATGAATATGTTCAAATTCAATGTAAAGCGATGGATTTATGGCCATGTATGGAAAATGTAATTCAACAGATTACATTATGGGCCAAACAATGTATGGAAAGTGTTAGCATTGAAATGAAAGAAACGATTCATCAAAATGGTATTTTATTAAGTGGTGGTATGGCCTATTGTTTTGGAATGCGACAATTGCTCCAACAAGAATTAAATCATCCGGTGATTTGTACGGAAAAACCAGAAGATGATTTGATTGAAAATATGAAAGGATGGAAATAGTTTTGATTGATTTACGTATTATTTGTTTTCCTTTTCTTATTTCTTTGATATTGACTCCGCTCATTAAACGATATTCCATTTGGGCAGAAGCCTATGCCAAAGAGAATCATCGTACGGTTCATCATGGGATTATTTCACGTATTGGTGGGATTGCCATTTTTTTAGCTTTTATTACGATGGCACCTTTCTTTTTACAGGTCGATCAAGCGATTAATGGAATTGTTTTAGGTGGATCGATTATGTTTTTTACAGGTTTAGTGGATGATTTAATTGATATTAAACCACCGGTTAAATTGTTTTTTGAATTGGTAGCTGCATTGGTTTTAATTGTAAATGGCGTGAGTGTTGATGCGATTCACTTACCTTTTGGACTTGTGATCGATCATCCGGTTTTTTCTTTTATCTTTACCTTGATTTGGGTTGCTGGTATTACCAATGCCATTAATCTTATTGATGGTCTCGATGGTTTAGCAGGTGGTATGTCATTGATTATGTTGGTGGTCATTGGCTCAGTTTCGGTTATGGAAAGAAGGTTGGATGTAGCTGTTTTAACTTTCTTATTGGCTTCAAGTACTGGTGGTTTTTTGGTTTATAATGCTCATCCGGCAAGTATTTTTATGGGGGATTGTGGATCCTTATTTTTGGGTTTTATGATTTCAGCAATCTCTTTATTAGGTTTTAAAGGCTCAACGATTGTTACCTTGGCTTTACCAATGTTATTGCTTTGTATTCCAATTATTGATACCTTGAGTGCAATTTTACGACGGACAATTAAAGGAATGAAGTTCATGCAAGCAGATAAGAGTCATATTCATCATTTATTGATGGCGCAATTTGGTCATGAAAATACGGTAATCATTATGTGTGGAATGACGGCTCTTTTTGGTTTGTGTGCTTTTGTTTATTTATATAATAGTACAATTGGTTTTGCGGTTATGCTTTTACTTTTATTGATTGTGGAACTTTTTATTGAAAAAAGTGCGATGATCAGTGAACATTTTCATCCTTTGATTGGCTTATATCAACGTTGTAAACAGCGTATTTTATCTTTTCGAAAATAGGCCTTCCGTCATTTTATTGTAAGCTTTTTTTGTTTTAATAAAGACATGGAAAGAAAAGACTGGGTAAAAACAAAGTTTATAGAGATGGATTCAGAAGAATTGCATTCTTTTTTTAACGAAGTGGAGCGTGAAGAAAAAGCTTTATTGGCTTTTATGGATCGTAAAGAAGTTTATGATTATCTTTTATCGAAATTGAATTATTGTCAGCGTAAAACAAAGGTATCCAATATGGATGTACGCATTCGTAAAGGGGATATTTGTTATATCGATTATGGTTTATCTTATATTTGTGAAGTCGCTTATCAACATTTTGGTTTGGTTTTATCTTTGGTTCATGGAAAAGCTTTTGTGGTTCCGATGTCCGGAAATAAAAGAGCTCTACAACAAGCCAAAAGTAAAGAAAATCCACATGGGAAACGCCACTTAATGCCCTTAGGTTGTGTAGAAGGTCTGATAAAAAATAGTGTACTTTATATGAACGATGCAAAGTGGATTAACACTTCACGAATCATTGATGTAAAAGCCCATATTGAAGTTGAAAGTGAATTGTTCCAAGAAATTCATCAAAGAATTGTTGAATTGATATGAATGCATTATAATAGTCGAATAGATTGGATGTGAAATAATGTATTACCCAGGTTTATATTTTGATCAATGGTATCTGATTTTAGTTGTACCCGCTTTATTATTAACGGGTTTAGCACAATGGAAAGTGAAAAGCACTTATGCGACATGGCGTGAATATCCAAATTCAAGAAGAATGACAGGTGCAGAAGTCGCAAAATATATGATGGAACAAAATGGGATTTATGATGTATCCATTCAAGAAATATCTGGTGAATTATCAGATCATTATGATCCAACACGCAAAGTAGTGAACTTATCAAGAGAAGTCTATGCAGGTACGAGTATTGCTTCAATTGGAATTGCTTGTCACGAAGTTGGTCATGTGATTCAACATCATGTGGGATATGCACCAATTAAAATGCGTATGGCCATTATTCCCCTTACAAATTTAGGTTCTACTTTGGCGATGCCACTCATTTTATTGGGATTATTTATTAATATTAGTGGTTTAGCTTGGCTCGGTGTATTGTGTTTTGGCTTATCGACGCTTTTTCAATTGATTACTTTACCTGTAGAATTTGATGCGAGTCATCGTGCTTTAAAAACAATTGAAAATTGTGGGCTTTTTCAAGGTTCAGATTATAAAGGAGCAAAAGAAGTTCTGGTTGCTGCGGCTTTAACCTATGTAGCTGCTCTTTTTGTCAGTTTGATGCAATTGATCCGATTGATTCTAATTGTGGCACCACGTTCAAGAGACGATTAAAAAAGTGAGTATTTCTACTCACAATCTAGATTTAATTCAAGGCGCATCGATTTTGATAAATAGCGAATATTCATCATTTCACAAATGGCACAAATCTTATCCATACAAGAAACAAGAACACCTTCACGATGTTTCGGTGGAATTAAGGTTAATGGAAACATATGCCGATGAATAATGTTTGCTTCTTTTTCATTGATTTGAAAGTCTTGAATCGCTTTTTCTTTGGCGATACGGGGATGATTAAAGCCATGCCATTTATGGGAATCATCCTTTTCGTGCCAATCATATAAAAAATAATCATGAAGCAAAGCACCACGAATGAGTGCCTTTTCATCAAATTGAACCGGAAGATGCTTTGCGATAAAGTAACTTGTATAAGCGACACCAATGGAATGCTCATAAACGGAGGTTCCACGATGTTGGGTAAAATGCTTCTCTTTCATCATCTTTGATGATGATGTAATGGGATGACCAATTGATAAAAAATCTTTTTGTGTTTGCGTAAGAGGTTTGATTTTTTTTCTTTCCATAGAATTCCCCTTTCTTTGCTAAGAAGATTATAGAAAGACCTCTATAAAAGTACAAGAATAATTTGAAATTCACATAAAAAAACATAAAGGAAGGGAAATATATGATTGCCTTTGTTCAAGGAATGGTTCGTCTTATTCGCAATGAGACGATTGTATTAGATGTACAAGGAGTTGGATATGAAGTATATATCAGTCATCCGGAAAGTCAATCTTTAGGAAAAGATGTCTTTTTATATACCTATCAGCATGTCCGGGAGGATGCCATACTTTTATTTGGTTTTGAAAAAGAAGAGGATTATGAAGTCTTTATGCGTTTGATTAATGTTCGTGGAATCGGCCCTAAAAGTGCTTTAAATATATTGGGTACAATCAGTGGAAAAGAAATGATTGCAGCGATTGAACAGGATGATATTAAACGTTTGAAATCCTTACCAGGTATTGGTGCCAAAACGGCTGGACAAATTGTCTTGGATTTAAAAGGAAAATTTGTATCGGTTGAAGTACAAGATACAAACAAGGAAAATCCAGTATGGATGGAATGTCAAGAAGCCTTAGAAGCAATGGGCTTTAAAGCTAATCAATTGAATGGTGTTCGTAAAGAATTAGCGAATACGGATTTAAGTGTGAATCAAATGCTTCAACAAGCACTTCGTTTGCTTGCGAAATAGAAGGGGTGATTTTTTGGAAAGAGAAGTTTCACAAGCTTTTCAAACACAAGATGGTTTAGAAAATACCTTAAGACCATCCAGTTTAGAAGAATATATTGGACAAAAAAATTTAAAAGATAATCTATCTGTTTTTATCTCTGCGGCAAAACAGAGACAGGAAGCCTTAGATCATGTCTTGTTGTATGGGCCACCGGGTTTAGGTAAGACAACTTTGGCTTATATTTTAGCGAATGAAATGCATGGGAATTTAAAACCGACTTCAGGTCCTTCGATTGAAAAAAGTGGTGATTTAGCTGCGATACTAAGTACCCTTGAACCAGGCGATGTTTTGTTTATTGATGAAATTCATCGTCTTCCGAAACAAGTGGAAGAGGTGTTATATCCTGCTATGGAAGATTATTGTTTGGATATTGTGGTTGGTAAAGATAGTGCGACAACACATAATATTCGCTTAGAGTTACCACCATTTACTTTGGTAGGGGCAACCACACGTGCTGGTGATTTAAGTGCTCCATTACGTGATCGTTTTGGGATTGTGAGTCAGTTGGAATATTATTCCTTAGAAGAATTATCCAAGATTGTCGCTCGAACCGCTCGTGTGATGCAAACGCATATTGATGAAGATGCAGTGGTTGAAATTGCTTTACGATCACGTGGTACGCCACGTATTGCCAATCGTTTATTTCGTCGTGTACGGGACTTTGCGCAAGTCTATAACGAAGGAAGCATTTCACTCGATATCGCAAAAACGGCCTTGGATCGTCTTCAAGTGGATCAATTGGGCTTAGATCGTGTCGATCATCAATACTTACGTGGTATTATTGAGCGTTTTAAAGGCGGCCCTGTAGGACTTGAAGCCATAGCTTCGAGTATTGGCGAAGAAGCGAGTACGATTGAAGATGTATATGAGCCTTATTTACTACAAATTGGTTTTATTAATCGTACGCCAAGAGGACGTGTGGCAACGCATAAAGCCTATGAACATTTAAAAATATCTTACCAAGATGACTTATTTGAATGAAATGCGTTTCATTTGACTATTGTCATCTTTTTTTGTTAATAAATGGTGTGATATAATGAAGCGCGAGGAGAGAATAATGGGAACAAAATATATTGATATACGAGGAGCAAGAGAAAATAATTTAAAGAATATTGATGTAAAGATTCCAAAAGAGCAGTTTGTGATTATGACAGGAGTATCGGGTTCAGGGAAATCTTCTTTAGCCTTTGATACGATTTATGCCGAAGGACAAAGACGCTATATGGAAAGTCTATCAAGCTATGCCCGGCAATTTTTAGGGAATAGTGAAAAACCCGATGTGGATGAAATTTCGGGTCTATCGCCAGCAATTGCGATTGATCAAAAGACAACTTCCAATAATCCACGCTCAACGGTAGGAACAGCCACGGAAATCTATGATTATTTACGTTTGATGTATGCTCGTATTGGTATCCCTTATTGTCCAAATCACCAGATTCCTATTACTGGTAATACCATTAAAGAAATGGTTGATCGAATTATGGAGCTTCCAGAAGGTGAGAGATGTACGATTTTAAGTCCCATTGTTTCAGCTAAAAAAGGCATGCACAAGGACCTTTTAGAAAAATTACAAAAGGAAGGTTTTGTTCGTGTTCGGATCGATGGCGAAATACAATATTTAGAAGAAGTTAAAACACTTGAAAAGAATAAAAAACATACAATTGATGTAGTCGTGGATCGAATTGTCCGAAAAGAGAATCGTTCTCGTTTTTATGATTCCTTAGAAACAGCTCTTCGATTAAGTGATGGATTTGCGATTTGTTTAACTTCATCGGATGAGCTTTTATTCTCACGAAATTCCGCTTGTAAGATTTGTGGTTTTTCAGTACCAAGCTTAGAACCACGCTTGTTTTCTTTTAATGCGCCTTTTGGTGCCTGCCCAACTTGTCATGGCCTAGGAATTACCCAAAAGGTTGATTTGGATTTATTGATTCCGGATTGGTCTTTAAGTATTTCACAAGGTGGAATTCGTTATTATAAAAATATTGTTAATACAGAAAATTTAGAATGGCAAAGAATAAATGCCATGATTGAATATTATGAAATTGATAAAAATATTCCTTTAAAGAATATTGATCGAAAATTACTGAATTATGTTTTGTATGGAAGTGATGTTCCAATTGCTTATACTTTGAATTCTCGATCTGGAATCACCCAATCAAAACTTGAATACATTGAAGGGGTTTGTCCGATGATTGAAAGACGCTATCAAGAAACAGGCTCTGCCTTTTCTAGAGAATGGTATGGCTCTTTTATTTCTGATCAAACTTGTCCAACTTGTTCAGGTGCTCGTTTAAATCCACAAGTTCTATCGGTACAAGTCAGTGGTAAAAATATATATGAATTTTGTCAGATGAGTATTAGTCAGGCACGTGATTTCATGGAACATTTGGAATTAAATGCGATGCAAAAAGAAATCGCAAATCTAATTGTCCGTGAAATTAAAAATCGTTTAGAATTTTTGGATCATGTGGGCTTAGGTTATATGACCCTGGATCGATTGGCAGGTTCCTTAAGTGGAGGCGAAGCCCAACGCATTCGCCTAGCTACCCAAATTGGCTCAAAATTAACCGGGGTTATGTATGTTTTGGATGAACCGAGCATTGGTTTGCACCAAAGAGATAACGATAAATTAATTGCCTCTTTAAAAGAAATGCGTGATTTAGGAAATACCTTAATTGTTGTTGAACATGATGAGGATACGATGCGGGCGGCAGATTATATTGTGGACGTTGGACCTAAAGCAGGTGTTCATGGTGGGCAAATCGTTGCCTGTGGTACGCCACAAGAAGTGATGGAAAATCCGAATTCAATTACAGGTGCTTACTTAAGTGGACGAAAGAAAATAGCGGTTCCAAGCAAGCGTCGTAAAGGAAATGGTAAAAAAATTCGCATTGTTCAAGCGACGCAAAATAATTTGAAAAAGGTAAGCGTTGATGTAAAATTAGGGACATTGACCGTTGTAACGGGGGTATCCGGTTCAGGTAAATCCAGTCTAGTTACAGAAGTTTTGACGCATGGCATTCAACATGCACTAGGCAAAGCGCATACCCATCCTGGAAAAGTAAAAGAAATTAAAGGTTTAGAGAATATAGATAAAATTGTTGAAATTAGTCAAGATCCGATTGGTCGAACACCACGTTCAAATCCAGCAACTTATACAGGGGTTTTTGATGATATTCGAAGCTTATTTGCCCAAACCAAGGAAGCAAAGCTTTTAGGTTTTGACAAGTCTCGTTTCTCTTTTAATGTCAAAGGTGGACGTTGTGAAGCTTGTCAAGGCGATGGAATCATTCGAATCTCAATGCAGTTTTTACCGGATGTGTATGTCAAATGTGATCAATGTGAGGGAAAACGCTATAATGAGGAAACCTTGCAAGTGACTTATAAAGGGAAAACAATTGCGGATGTCTTAGATATGACGATTGAAGAAGCTTGTACTTTCTTTGATTCGATTTCTAAAATTAAACATAAGCTACAAACACTTTGTGATGTTGGTCTTTCTTATGTAAAATTAGGACAGAGTGCAACGACTCTATCCGGTGGTGAAGCACAGCGTGTCAAATTGGCTAGTGAGCTTCAAAAAAAGCCAACGGGAAAAACCTTATATGTCTTAGATGAACCGACAACTGGTTTACATAGTGATGATGTAAATAAATTAATTGAAGTTTTACAACGTTTAGTGAATCATGGAGATACGGTATTAGTAATTGAACATAATTTAGATGTTGTAAAATGTGCAGACTGGCTCATTGATATGGGACCAGAAGGTGGCGATGGAGGAGGAACTGTCGTTGCGACGGGTACGCCAGAAAAAATAAGCCAAGTCGAAGAAAGTTATACTGGGCAGTATTTAAAACCATTATTAGAAAGAAGGTAATTATGCGCGAAGTAACCGTGAAGCAGTTATGTAAACAATTTAATTGGACACAAGTTTCTGGTGATGAGGAAAGCTTGCTTCGCCCAATCGAATTAGCCGATACCAATCGTCCGGGTTTGGAATTGGCAGGCTATTTTCCAAAGACAATGATGAAACGTTTGATTGTCATTGGTGAAAAAGAAGCACGTTTTATCGAAGATGAAATGGATCAAGTATCTCAACGTCGTTCTTTTGAATTTTTGACGGGAGATGAAACCCCTGCAATTGTAATTAGTCATGGACAAAAAATACCTGAAGTTTTGATTGAAATCGCAATGCGAAAAAACTTTCCGGTTTTTCATACCAATGATATGACAAGTCGTACGGTCATTAATATTACCAACTATTTGGATGAAAAATTGGCTGAATCCATTATTATTCATGGAGAATTGGTCCGTATTTTTGGTGTTGGGGTATTAATTACGGGACGTTCTGGTATGGGTAAAAGTGAAATTGCCTTGGAGCTTTTGAAAAAAGGACATCAATTAATCTCTGATGATCGTGTGGATTGTTATTTAATGCATAATAGTCTAGTGGGTTGTACACCGCCTTTACTAAAAGGATATATGGAAATGCGTGGAATTGGTGTTATTAATGTCGAACGTATGTTTGGGGTTAGTTCATTTGCAGATCGTGTTGAAATTGCTTTACATATTGTTTTAGAAAATTTTGATGATTCGATTGAATATGATCGTGTTGGTATTGAAGAAAAAGAATATACGGAAATCTTCGGTATTCGTATTTTAAAAATGCGTATTCCAGTCAGTAGTGGGCGTCCAATGTCGACGATTATTGAAACCGCAGTAACGAATTATTTGTTGATTCAAAGTGGGCATGATTCCGCAAAAGAATTTGAAGATCGAGTAATTCAAGCAATTGGAAATAATAAGGAAGAAATGGTGGAAGAAGATGCAGTTGATGCCGAATAGTCGGGTTTTCATCTCATTTGGTTCTTTACAAATTACATGGTATGCCGTCCTTATTTTAACAGGGGCTATTTTAGCTTATCTTTTGAGTCAGCATATAATAAAAAAATGGGGATATGCTTCTTCTTTATTGGAGAATTATTTATTCCCCTTATTAATTTGTGGAATTATTGGGGCACGCCTTTATTATGTTGCCTTTGAATGGGATTATTATTCTTTACATCCAGAATATATTTTAGCTACATGGCAAGGCGGACTAGCGATTCATGGTGGTTTGATTGCTGGACTTCTTTTTAGTGTTTTTTATTTTCGTAAGCATAAGGTTTCACTTTGGCGGATGTTTGATTTGATTATGCCACATGTTCTATTAGCCCAAGCTTTTGGACGATGGGGGAACTTTGCGAATCAAGAAGCTTATGGATGCATTGTGAAAGAATCTTTTTATCGATACTTTCCAGCTTTTATAAAAAATCAAATGTATATTGATGGAGCTTATCGCATGCCAACTTTCTTATTTGAAAGTGCTTTTGATTTAACAGGTTTTTTATTGATTGTATTTGTTTTTCGACGTTATTTTTATCGTAAAAGAGGTGATGCTGGTTTTGCCTATTTTATTTGGTATGGATGTACGCGTTTTATTGTGGAAGGATTCAGAACCGATTCTTTGATGTTGGGGAATCTTCGTATTGCTCAGATTATTTCAATTCTATTTGTTGGTATTGGTTTACTAGGGCTGTTGGGCTTTTTTCATCGTTTTTTTGCAGAAAAACCGGTTTTATTATTTGATGTGGATGGAACATTGTCCAATAGTAAAAAAACAATTGAACGTGTATGGGATGCTCTTTTTATGGAAGAGAAGCCTGATTATCAATTGACAGCGGAAGAAAAGGAAGCTTTTTTTGGACCAACGGTTGATGAGGTTTTATCTTGGTATTTTCATAAAGATCAAATTGAAAGATTACATCAACGTTATGATCAATTGTATTTAGAAAACATTCAATATCTTGAGGTTTATCCACAAGTTAAAGAGACGCTTCAACAACTTAAAAAGGAAGGCTATCAAATCGGAATTGTTTCCAATAAAACCAAAAATCTAATTCAAGCAGACTTGAAACAAGGACAAATTGATACTTATTTTGATGTCGTATATGGAGTGGATCAATGTTCGAAGCCGAAGCCAAGTCCAGCTGGACTCATTGAAGCTTGTCTAGCCTTAGAAAAAGGACATGATAATCTGGTTTATGTGGGTGATTCAATTACGGATGTTTGGGCCTGTCAACAAATAGCGGCCTATTCGGTTGTATATAGTAAAGATGTAAAAGATAAGAAAACGATCTTAAAGATGCAACCTTGTAGTGTGATTCATGAATACAGTGCTTTCATTCAACTTTTACATGAAGGAAAAATATGGTGTGATCGAAGGGTGTGGTAGATATGGAAAAAGAATTTGATTTAATTATTGTTGGTGCAGGACCAGCTGGAATGTCTGCTGCTTTATATGCTTCAAGAGCTGGTTTAAAAACAGTGATGCTTGAAAATGGAGCACCAGGTGGAAAACTTTTAAAAACATATAAAATTGCGAATTATCCAGGAATTATTGATATTGCTGGACCGGATCTCGCAAGCCAAATGTTTCAACAGTCGACTTCTTTTGGTGCAGAATATCAATATGGTAAAGTGATTGAAGTCCATAAAGATCGTTCTGTAACCTTAGAAGATGGAAAAAGCTTAAAAGCCAAAGCAATCCTTTTGGCTATGGGTACACAAGAAGCAATGATGAACATCCCTGGAGAGAAAAAAAATATTGGACACGGGGTTAGTTTTTGTGCCGTTTGTGATGGGGCTTTTTTTCGAGATTTACCCGTAGCCGTTGTTGGTTCAAATAATGCAGCCATTGAAGAAGCGAGTTTCTTATGTAAATTCGCATCGAAAGTTTTTATCGTCGTAGAAGGAAAAGAAATAAAAGCGGATCCATCGGTTCAAGCTTTAATTGAAAACGAAGAGAAAATTGAAATTCTATTTGAGGCAAAGCCGAAAGAAGTTCTCAGTGAAAAAGGCAAAGTAACGGCCTTACTCGTAGAAAAAAATCAAGAGCAATTCCAATTGAATGTAGCTGGAATTTTCCCTTATCAAGGACAAAATCCAATGACTGAAGCTTTAAAGAGTTTAGATTTAGTTGATTCAAGAGGTTATATTCTTGTTGATGAGAATCGTAAAACAAAGGTAGATGGGATTTATGCAGCGGGTGATATCCTTGCAAAGGATTTAAGACAAGTCGTTACGGCATGTAATGATGGAGCAATTGCTGCACAACATATCAATAAAATGATTAAAATGAAAAAATTGGCTTAATGGGGTTATCGAAAAGATAATCCTTTTTTAATAAATTGGAACAAATTGAAGTGTTCGTGAAAAATATCCCTATTTATGGGAATAATCTCATTTCTAGTTGACGCATATTTGAATTCTTGTGATAATAACATCGTCAAGAACATGAAAGGCCTTTCATGAAGCTTAAAGGAGGAAAATATGGAGGTTATTTCTACATTAGCGGATGGCTTCATGAATTTGTTTGAAACAGGTGGTGAACAATTTTCAAGTTGGGTTGTTGGAATTATCCCAATGATTGTCTGTTTACTAACATTTATGAATTCGATTATTAAAATTGTTGGTGAGGATCGAGTGAATGCATTTACAGCAAAATTAACAAAACATGCGATTTTTCGATATACCTTAATGCCAATGATTGGTTTGATGTTTTTAGGAAATCCAATGGGATATTCAGTAATGCGTTTTTGTGAAGAAAAGTATAAACCAGCGATGTTTGATGTCGTTGCGACATTTGCACATCCGGTTACTGGGCTATTTCCACATGCGAATGCTGGAGAATTGTTTGTTTATATGGGGATTGCAACCGGTATTCAAAAATTGGGCTTACCATTGGGTGATTTAGCTATTCGTTTCTTTATTGCTGGTTTGATTCTCTGCTTAATTCGTGGTGTGATTACGGAAAAAATCTATTTTCACTTAACAGGAATTAAAAAGTAGGAGGCAAATCATGTACAAGAATATAAAAATCACAAAGGGTTCGGCTGGTTTTGGTGGACCATTAATCATTGAACCAACGGAAACAAGAAATAAAGTATTATGTGTAACTGGTCAACAAATTTCACCAGTCGCAAAAAAGATTGCAGAAATGACAGGTTGCGAATTAGTAGATGGTTTTAAAACGACGGTTCCAGATGATGAAGTTGCGGTTGCGGTCGTAAACTGTGGTGGAACGGCACGTTGTGGCGTTTATCCAAAAAAACGAATTAAAACCGTGAATGTTGAACCAGTGGGTGCAGTTGGACCATTGGCTATGTATATCAAAGAAGACATTTATGTATCAGATGTTAAAGAAAGTAACTTAAGTTATACAGATGAAACTAATGCTGTATCAAATTTAACAGCAGAAGAAGAATTAAAAGCAGCCGATGAACCAAAAACAAAAGAACAAGCAAAAGCTGAAATTGCAGCTGCACAAGAAGGTAAGAAACAAAATATTATTACACGTATTGGTGTTGGTGTAGGACATGTTGTAAATAAATTCTTTGCGGCAGGCCGTGATTCAATTGATATGGTTATTCGAAATATCTTACCATTCATGGCTTTCACATCAACATTGTTAGGAATTATTAGTGCAAGTGGTTTAGGTAATGTCATTGCGAACACAATCTCTCCTCTTTGTTCAACATTACCAGGTATGATTGCGATTTCCTTTATTTGTGGTATGCCTTTCTTATCACCAATCTTAGGGCCAGGTGCTGTTATTGCTCAAGTTGTAGGTACACTTTTAGGTGCTGAATTTGCCAAAGGAAATATTCCTCCACAATATTCTCTTCCGGCTTTATTTGCAATTAATGCACAAGTAGGATGTGACTTTATTCCAGTTGGATTATCTTTAGGAGAAGCAGAGCCTGAAACAATTGAAATGGGTGTTCCGGCAGTTCTATATTCTCGTTTAGTCACTGGACCAATTGGAGTTATCATTGGTTTTGTAATGAGTATGGGATTATATGCATAATTAAAATGAAACTAGAGTATGATTTTGCTCTAGTTTTTTTTAT
>CAVBLW010000014.1:0-47733 GCA_963596085.1 Bacteroidaceae bacterium
CGGCTTCACTGAGTGAAACCTTTAGCCGAAAGACTTCAATATGGGTATGTGGTCCAGTCGAATTCCCACTATTTCCTGAATGGGCTAAAAGATCCCCTTGATGAAATTGTTGCCCGCTCGTAACAAATAATTGATTAGATAAATGATTTAAGCTCACTCCATAAAGAGCATCCTTCACAGCCATAATCATACAAATCGTATTTCCACCACCTTGTGGCCAACCACAATAATTCCCAAGATAGCCACAATTTGAATCAACTGGTGCATCCGCATAGAGAACAATTCCATTGGCACCTGCTACAATTGGACTATATAAAGGAGCCGCAAGATCTAAACCTAGATGCATTCCACCATTGGGATAAGCCCAAGTTCCTGCACTGATTGTACCATTTTTAATAAAAGGAATCCAAGTTTCACTTGCCCCATCCAAATCATAAGTTCCAGACCATAAACAAGAAATGGATGATTCATCACTTCTTGCATAAACCGAACCATAAGCTGGTAGATCCAGATTACCTTGTACAATTTGATTCGGATTGGCTTTTCCACCACTTTGTATACGATGAAAGGTTTCACTAAACTGTTCACCAATTTTATTTTGACATGCATTTAATCGACTTAAATAATTTTTTACTTGTGTTTTTTTATTTTTTTGTTTAATTAACTTTTTATTTCTCTTTTTAATTTCTTTCTTTAATTCTTTGATTTGGTTTTCTTTCTTTTCTATTCTTTTCGCCTGAAAGAATCCAAGTAAATCATAAAAAGATTTCTTTTCTTTTTTTATATTTTCTTTCAGGCGCTTAAGTCTTTTTTGACAAGCTTTTTTTATTTCTTTATTGTCTTTTATCTTTTTCGTTAAATCTTGTTCTTCACGATCAAGAGACATCACAAGCTTTGAAATTTCTTTTGATAAATCCGAAACCGTGTTTTCATCAACTGTCTCAAGTTTCTTTTCAATCAGAGATACTTGTGTATCCATATTTGCATAATTCACTTGTCCAAGCATTAAAAAAAGACAGATGATTGGATTTAGAAAATGCATAAATTTCCTCCACCGTCTGTCTCTATATTCAAATACGTTTTTTTAATGAAAAAATACCACTATTTCGATGAATAACTTGTTAAAATCATCAATAAAAAGAGATTTGTTTTCGCAGGATACAAAGTTCCATCAACCAATCCATGAATTGCAACAATCACAATACAGCTCATCATCAAAGAAAAAAGAAGTGCATTACTCTTTTTACAAGCAAAAACTTGTTTCAATAAAATGCCAATAATGCCTAGAAGAGGAATCGTTCCTATAATTCCAAAAGAAGAAAGCATTTCTAAATAAATATTATGACAAAATACAGCCTTATGTCCGTGATAACTTTCATAGATATAATTATAGGTCCAAGGTCCATTTCCGAAGAAAGGATGCGCTTGAATCCCTTTGATTGCCGTTCTCCAAATTTTTAAACGTGATTCAATCGTTGAAAAATCATTAAAACGTGGAATTAAATTGGGATGCATAAAAACAATCGACAACAAAACCACAATAAAAACAAGATAAAGAACAAAAAGTTTCTTTTGCTTCGATAATAAAAGCATAATTGGAATCACAAAAATCAAAGGAACCAAAGCTGCTCTACATCCAGTTAATAAAATAATCGAAAATTGGAAAAGTGCTAAAAAGACATACCATGCCTTATAGAGATATTTTTTTGTTTGAAGAAAACGATACAAACAAAGTGCCAGCATAAATTCCAACATCAACGCATAGATATTCGCATTTTGAAACGTTGCAACAATTCGTCTTTTCGGACTATTAAAAATATGAAAATCACTAAATTGATAGCCATTCGCAATCGATATTTGATTAAATTGAAACAAAGCATAAAAACATAAAAGAAAAGAACAAAGCAAACTACACTCAATCATATACGATAAGAGTTTTTCACTTGTATGCGCTTGATAAAAAGCAATATATAAAAATAATAAAAGAAAAGAAAAGCTAACAGCTAAACCAGTCCAATTGTGATAAAAAAGTGATACAAGTATTTCTAAAAGGATAAATCCATAAATAAAAGCTTTTCCTTTTTGTTTTTTTAAATCTTCTATAAAATTTAATCGAAAAAAGGCAACACAAACAATACCTACAAAAACTAGAATCGTTAATGTATGCGGTAGAAACAAGGAACAGATCCCGATTAAAATCAAATAATCCGATAATTGAAAATGTTTTAAATCTGCTTTAATTTGATTCATTTGCCCATACCACTCGATTTATTTGCACAAGCTTCCATTGCTTCCATCACAATACCACGAAAACCTTTTTTCTCTAAAACGGAAACAGCTTCAATTGTTGTTCCAGCTGGTGAACAGACCATATCCTTTAATTCACCTGGATGCTTTTTCGTATCTAAAACCATCTTTGCACTTCCCAATACCGCTTGTGCCGCAAATTCATAAGCCACATTGCGACTAAGACCTTCTTTAACCGCTGCATCTGCCATTGCTTCAATAAATAAATAAACATAGGCTGGACTTGAGCCAGAAACAGCCGTAACAGCATCCATTTGCGATTCATTGACTTGCGCACATTTTCCAAAACAATTTAAAAAGGCTTCAATTAATTCTTGGTCCTTTTCATTACAATTTTTATTACATACATAGGCACTCATGCCTTGACCAACCATAGCTGGTGTATTTGGCATCGAACGAACAATTTTATGATTTCCTAATAATTCTTCCAATCGTAAAAGCGTAAAACCTGGCGCAATCGTTAAAATCAAAACATTTGTTTTAAGGCTTGTTTTAATTTCTTCAATGACATCGACATACATTTGGGGCTTTACACTCAAAATCAATAAATCGCTTCTTTCTGCTACTTTCTTATTATCGAATTCAATTTGAACCCCATAATTTTTTTCTATATTGATTAATTTTTCTTTTGAACGATTCGAAACAAGGATGGAACTTGCATCCACCCAATTGGATTCGATCATTCCTTTCATCATAGCGGTTGCCATATTTCCGCAACCAATAAATCCTATTTTCATATCATCACATCCTTATGTTATAAAGTGTACCACATTTAACACACAATCCAATGCGGATAAAAAGGAATGCCATTTTTGATCATGCGATGAATCAGTGGCCTTCCTAAACTTTGAAAATAATGCTCAATACTTGGGACTTGTAAAATTAAAAGATCCCCAATTTTACCAACCTCAATACTTCCTCGATCCTTTAAATGAAATTCTTTAGCAGGTAATGAAGTCATAGCTTCTAATAAAAATCGACTTTGAATATTCCATCCATTAAATAATTGATAAATCATCGGCTGAAAGCTATAGACATAAGAATTCGGCTTACCAAAACCACAAGATAAAAGAAAAGGAAATTGTGGACAAGATTTAAACATTTTTGTTTCAATCACAGGTAAAGAGGATTGATGGTTCGTATAAAAGACGTCCTGCGTTAAATCCTTTCTTTGTAAAGCTGGATTCGGACTTAAAAGCGTTAAGATCCCATTCATTTTCATCGCATAAAGCGCAGAGTGATCTTCTCTTAATTGATCACCTAGACGAACCGATTGAAAGCCAGCATAATGGCAATCAATAAAAGCCGGTATAACACATTCCCCTCTTGCATCAATCACAACCGTTGCAGGATCCAATAAGCTTTCAAAAGAATCGGTTCCCATCTTGATGATTTTATCGTGAAAAAGCGCAAGAAAAGCATGCTTTAAAATGGTAAAATCTGCATCACAAGTATATAAATTTTCAATATTTTTGATAATTAAGGTGGCCTTCATAGATTCATTATAACGTAAAAGTACATTTTCTTATAGATGTTATGTATTGATTCGGATATAATGAATGGAATTATAAGGAGGTTTTTATGCAATTCTTTTTTAAGAAAAAATTAAGCATCGTAACGATTCATGGTTTTGGTCAAAAGTTACACCATGAATTTGATCCATTGAGTCAATATTTAAAAAAGAATCACTACAATGTGATTCAATTTGATATCTATGATGTAAAAAATCCAGAAGATGCCGATGAAAAAGAATGGATTTCACGCTGTGAAGAGAAAATGCAACAAATCATCAATCAAGGCAATCCAGTGATTTTAATTGGATTTTCCATGGGTGGTGTCATTGCTTCTTATCTTGCAACAATTTTTAAAGTTGAACGTTTAATTCTCGTTGCACCGGCTTTTGAATATCTAAGTGTGCAAAAGATTATGAACCAAGGTTTAAAAGTCGTAAAAAATATCAGCAGTTCAAGCCAAAATCTTCCAAAACCAAGCAATCAACAAGTTCAAGCTTTTATGAACATTATCTCTAAATATAAAGATTCTGTTTATGAAATTACAGCTCCAACCTTGATCATACATGGCTTAGAAGATGAAGTCATTCCTTATTCTTCATCAAAAAATGCCTCCAAAAAAATGACTTGTAAACATCAACTCATTCTTTTTGAAGGCGGTAAGCATCGTATGCTCTATGATGACTCCATTCAGGAGCTCATCTTTCCAATTTTATTATTAATGATTGAAGGTAAATTAATCCTGAAGTGATTCTACAACAAGAACGCCATTCATTTTCATCAGATTGAAAGCTACTTCATTCCAATACGAAGCCGAATGAAGATCCGGAATATCGTAAGTTTCGACACAATTTTTAGGAACGATGATTCGATATTCCTTTTTATTATGTTCATTAAGCCAACTTTGTAAGGTCAAAACAAATTGTAGAACACATAAATCGGTACAACAGCCTGTCACAATAATATCACGATAAGAATCCATTTCTTCCTTTAAAAAGCTTAAGAAATCTTGCGCATGAAAAGCATTCGTACTGTTCTTTTTCATGATACGCTTAATATAAGGCTGAAGTTCATCAATCACTTCTGCTTCTTTTGAGCCAATCATACAATGCGGTGCAAAGGTATCAAATTCACGCGTATGTGGTGGATGACTATCACAGACAAAAACATTGCGACAAGCCAATTGTTCCATTAAACAAATAAGATTTGGAACAATATGATTAATTCTAGAATCCGCTAAAGCACCTTCTTTGACAAAGCCATTTACCATATCAATCACAAAAATAATTGGCTTTTGACATTCATCATATCTTAATATTTCTTTCATCCGATCAACTCTTCATCTTCTTTTGGTTCTTGTAAATACGCTTGATAACGTTCTTCTAATAAGCCTTGGAATTCAGGATGTTCTTTGAGATATTTTTTAACTGATTCTCTTCCTTGCCCTAATTTATCCCCATCATAACTAAACCAAGAACCACTCTTATGAATGATATCGGCATCGACACATAAATCAATTAATTCCGAAGCATAAGAGATGCCTTCACCATAAATAATTTCTAAATTCGCTGTTTTAAAAGGTGGCGCAACCTTGTTTTTAACGACACGGACACGTACCTTATTTCCAATCATATCGCTTCCATTTTTAATCACATCGGTTTTACGAATATCCAAACGAACCGATGCATAGAACTTTAAGGCTCTTCCACCTGGCGTTGTTTCTGGGTTTCCATACATAACACCAACCTTTTCACGCAATTGGTTAATAAAAATAGCTGTACATTCATTATGATTCATAATTCCAGCTAATTTACGCATAGCCTTTGACATCATACGGGCTTGGGCACCCACTTGTAAGTCGCCCATTTCACCATCTAATTCAGCTTGTGGAACCAAAGCTGCAACACTATCAATGACAACTAAGTCAACGGCTCCACTATCAACAAGCATATTCATGATATTTAGGCCTTGTTCTCCTGAATCTGGTTGCGATAGAATCAATTCTTCAATATCAACACCTAAATTACGCGCATAAATGGGATCGATTGCATTTTCAGCATCGATAAAAGCTGCACGTCCACCTTGTTTTTGAACTTGCGCTATTGCATGTAAAGCCAAGGTTGTCTTTCCACTGGATTCAGGTCCATAAATTTCAATAATACGTCCTTTCGGATATCCGCCAATTCCTAAAGCTTGATCTAAAAGCAAACTCCCTGAATGGATTGGTTCAATATCAACTGCTGGTCTTTCTCCTAATTTCATGATCGAACCCTTACCATATTCGCGTTCAATTTGTTTCAAGACATCTTCTAATAATTTATCTTGATTTTCTACTTTTTCTTTTGCCATACATTATCCTTTCTGCACTAAAGCATATAAATGTTTGAGCATTTGTTCAACGACATATGCTCGCACTTCATTTCGAGTCATATCATCACATTGAAAGTGAAACGTAAAACTTTTTTGCGCCGTCGCAATTGCGCAATAAACACAACCAGCCGGTTTTCCTTCCATAACCGATGGTCCAGCATTTCCAGTAAAAGAAACACAATAATCAACCTCCATAATTCGTAAAGTATTTTCTGCCATTGCCAAAGCGCAAGCTTCACTAACGACTCCATATTCTAATACGATTTTCGGATCAACTTTTGCCAATTTTTCTTTCATTTCGGTAAAATAAGTAACCAAACCACCCTTTAGGACTTGACTAGCCCCTGGATTTGAAGCAATCGTACTGCTAAATAAGCCAGCTGTTAAACTTTCACAACTGGCAATTGTTTTTTC
Source organism: Bacteroidaceae bacterium (assembly GCA_963596085.1). Classification (GTDB taxonomy): domain Bacteria; phylum Bacillota_I; class Bacilli_A; order Erysipelotrichales; family Erysipelotrichaceae; genus Absicoccus. The sequence goes on from CAVBLW010000014.1 coordinate 6,603, forward strand.
TTTTTCGGAACAAATACGAATGATTTCTTGTGCAATATTCATTACATACTCTCCATTACATATTTTTTTAATTGATTAAAATAAATCCATCCACTATATAAAGACATCAAAGTTGCTGCCCATAATAAGAGATTTGCCATAGGAAGATGAAGCATTTCAAACGGCCAATTCTTAAGTAATAAGAAACAGATTGCAAGCATTTGTAGAACCGTTTTGCACTTACCATAAATACCTGCACTAACAACTTTCCCTTTTTGGCTTGCAACCATGCGAAGTCCATCCACCATTAAATCACGTGCAATCATCAATAAGACTGCAATAACATTCACTTGATGAACATAAACCATTAAAATCAACAAAGTATTAACCAATAATTTATCTGCAATGGGATCCGCAAATTTCCCAAAAGATGTAATCAAATTGTATTTCCGAGCAATTTTTCCATCCAATAAATCCGTAATGGAAGCAAGTGCAAAAATAAGAAAAGCGATTACATCACGCAAAGCCAATCCAGTATTTGCTTCAATGATGCCCACTGTATCTGGAATACATAAATAAACAAGTACAACCACTGGTACTAAAAGAATTCGTAAAAGAGTTAATTTATTTGGTAAATTCATACAAACCTCTTTCTAGTAAGATTCATCGTAAGTATAAGTACTTGTATCATCACTTGTACTTGAATCTTGTCCACTTTCACCATCTTTACCTAAAATATCTAAGTAAATAACAGCTGATGAACCTTCTGTCCAGTTGGTCTTTGAAAAGGAAACGGATTTTCCATTAACCCGAATCTTATTGGATGAATACGTTCCAATTTCAATTTGAAGTAAACACGCACTATCTACTTTAATTGTTTGACTAAAGGTTCCACTATAGACCTTATCGGCATTATCGGTAGCAAGTTCATCATCTTTATAAACAGCAACTGTACTATCTTCTGGTAAGGTAATTGAAAGTGTTACTTCATTTGAATCTCCCACAATACCAGAAACCTCATAAACATTATTGTCTTTATCCGTTGCAGTTAATTTTACATTAGAAGAACTACTACTATCGGTTGAATCTTTTTGATTTGCGAGTTGCGCCGTTTCCTTCTCTTTTTTCTTAATTTCCGTTTGTCTTGCTTCTTCTTCTTGGGCTAATCGTTGATTTGAACGCCAAGATAAACCAGCATTAATAATAGACAAAACAAGTAAAACACAAACACCCGCAGCTACAATTTGATAAACATGTGCATATTTAGAGCGATTCATTTTTTGAACCATACGAACCCATTTATTTTTACTGTAAGGCTTCCGTTTTTTACTCTTTGCTCTTTGATGCACAGGTTTTTTTGTACCTTCTGCTTCATCTTGTGTGGATGCTTCTTTTTTCTCTTCTTGATTTAACGTCAATGAAGCTTGATAAGCCGTTAAATTTGCTTCAACATCTTGCGAAATCGCCTCATAGTTGACGCCAATAAGCTCACAATATTTTTTCGTAAAATAACGAATATAGGAAAGATCCCCTTTAAAGGCATCTAAATCATTTTCTTCAATTGCTTGGATAAAATCTTTATCTAAGCCTGTTTGCATATATATATCTTGAATCGATAGCTGTAAAGCAAGTCGTCTTTCTTTTAAAATTTTATAATAAGTCACGTTTTGTGCCTCCTATACAGTTTCCTATTATAACAAAAAAATACCGAACGTAGTAGCAAAACAACCGGTTCTTTATTTCTTTTTCGATTCAAACAATAAGTTTTAAAATCATGTATAATAAAAACGAAAAGAGGGCGATCCATATGATTAATATAAAGTTTGTTCTATTATTTTCGTTCATTGAAGTTTTTTTGATTGTACTCATACTAGAAATTCGAGACAGGATGAAAGCAAGAAAGATAAAGAAAGCAGCTCACAAACTATTTGATGATGAATTAGATCGAATCGTAAAAGAAATAGAAGAATGCAGCAATCAATCAAAAGCTACAATTGAAAAGGACAAAGAAGAAAAACAATAAGACCTTGACAAAGTACTATACTTTCTGTCAGAATAACGACATATGCCGGTATAGTATAATGGTAATACAGATCCATGGTAAGGATCAACTCGTGGTTCAATTCCGCGTACCGGCACCATGAAAAACAATTCGAGCGAAACAACATTGTTTCGCTCTTTTTCTATTTTGTATGAAATAGCCCATCTTTTGTACAAATGAAATCCATTCTTTGATCATAGGAATCGATTGGAATATCACAGCGAATCAATGCTTGTCGACAAAGAACAAGCTTCATGGCATCTGTCTGGATTAAATAGCGATCATAATAACCTTTTCCATAACCCAATCGTTTTCCATCCATTGATGCACTGCAACAAGGGACAATAATTAAATCCATTTCTTTCGGATTTACTTCTAAATCGGTTATCGGTTCAAGAATTTGATAACGTCCTAATTTCAAATCCGAAAAAGAATGAATCAAATAGGCTTTCATGATTCCGTCATCGTAGCTTTTCGGTACACAAACTCGTTTTTTTTGACGTAAAGCCTCTTTTATGAAAGGATGCGTATCCACTTCTCGATCTGTACTGACAAAAACAAACAATGTTTTTGCCTTTTTAAAAACTTCACTTTCAATTAAGCTTTGATAAATTTTTTCATCTTCAATTTTTCGCTCTTCCATGGATATTTCTTGAAGCGTTTTAAAAATTTCTTTTCTTAGCTCTTGTTTAGAAATCATAACGTGGATTTAAGTCATCTCCTACTTTTTCTAAATGATCTTCTATTTGTCTTAAAAGGCCTAATTTTATTTGCATCAATTGTTTATGTTGATCTTCACTCGCACTTTCATCTAAAATAATCGATAAAATTAATTCAGACATCACAGATGGTTTTTGTTGATTCAAAGTTTCTTTAGAATACCCATGCATTTCTAAAAAAGCTTGGATCATTTCTTCTGTAAAGCATCCTTCTAATAATTCTAAATTTGTATATCCTTCCATATTTCCTCCTACAATTCTAACAATTCACGAATATGTCTAATTTGTTTAATATCAATTGAACAAGGATAGTCATACGGTGTAATCCATATAGCTTCTATACCTAGACGATATGCTCCAATTAAATCCGTTGAAAACGTATCCCCTACAAATAAAACTTCTTCAGGCAAGATGCCACATTCTTCTAAAGCACGCTTATAAATCGTTGCATCTGGCTTTTTCTTACCAACTTGTCCAGATGTAACAATAACATCAAAATACTTTTCTAAATGCGCATTCTTTACTTTTAAACGCTGCGATTGATCATTTCCATTGGTTACTAAGACCAATTGATACTTTTGTTTTAATAAAGCTAAAACTTCTTCTGCTCCAGTAAAGGCAAAGCTAAAACGTGGTTGATTTTCGATCCACCATTTTGAAAAAGAAGCAATTGGAAATTCTAAATCATATTTTGCTTCCAATTGTTCAATCACAAAATCTTTCTTAAAATTGCCACGCATATCCCAAATCATACAATCCTGTAAAATACATTCCCTTTCAAAAGGATCTTCCATTGGATGATATGTATCTAATAAATGCGCATAAGTTTGATAAGTATATTCTCGACGATTTCCAATCGTATCATCAAAATCAAATAATATGGCTTTAAACATAAAACCTCCTAAAAGTTCGAACGAATTTATTTTAGCGATGCAAAGAAAATTTATCAACTAAGAAAAAAGATAACCCAAGAATCGTTTGGGTCATCTATACTTTTCTTTGTAGAATCATTTTTTACGAATTAAGGATTTATCAACTACTTGGTTTAAAGCAGTTAATCAATTAAAATATTTTTTTAATTTACTACTTTATAAGCTCTGATAATATTCTTTAATCTTATCGGCCATTAGAATTCTTCTCTTTTCTAAGAATTCTCGATAATCATTTATATCATACTTAACAAAGTCTTCCGGAATACACGTTTGCCTAAAAGATTCCTTTAATTCTTCTTCCGTAACAATCCCACCAATATACGGCTCTTTTGTTTGTATTTGTTCTAAGACTTTGCTCATGTAGTTCTTTGGAGCTTCATCTTTAATACGTATATTGATTTCCGATTGTGTCATTGCATAATTTGCAATTTGATTATAGAAAACCCTATTGTTTTGACCATTCTTTTGAAGATAATTTTTAGGAAACAAATGATGAATATCTCCACGATCTTCAATCAAATTCCTAACAGTAATCTGTTTTGACAAGAATCCTTTATCTTGCATTTTAACTTGAGCAATCAAGAACACTTTAAAATAAGGACTACTAGAAACAGAAGTATTTAATCTTTCTGGAAGAATATGTTCCCAATAAGCATCTGACAATTCCCCAAGTTCTACTTGATTTAAATATTCTTTAGGATCATTTGCATCAAAACGCTTAACATCATAATCAAACATAGATTCAGGAGATCCAGAATATCTTCCTGTTAGAATTGATAAAACTATCCATTTTCTAACAACAGTTTCAGTAACAGAAGGATCAATACCTTTATCTTTCATCAAAATATATAAGATATATCCAAAGTTTAATACGTTGACAGAACGGATTAATGAAGCATCTATAATACCTGCTGACTTAATAATCATCATATATCGATCAAAATTTGTTTTATTTACAAACTTCATTACTCCCTCATGTAATTTTCTATAAGAATCATCAGCTATATCTTCTTCATAGTCCCTAGTTTCAAAGTTTCTACCTGATAGTAAGTTTACTAAATCAGCTAATTTACCTCTTTTAAATTGCGAAGTAAATGCAACACGTAATACATCAGAATAAGATGGCATATAAATATCATCATGGTTATCAGCCACCCATTTAATTTTTTCAAATTCATCCAATTCAGAAAAATCAAAATCATTTATTTGGATTGCTTCGATATCCATTGGTCTTTGTTTTAAATGACAGAAATAATCAATTGTTTTTCTAATAATATCGCCACCATATTTTTCATTTGAAGATATCTTAGACATCGCAAAATCGGCTTGAGATAGAACAGTTCCCTTTGAGTTAATACGAATAAAGATATCAGTAACTGTTTCTATATCCAAGTCTTGATTTAAATCAATCACTCCAATGTTATTTGCCGTAATCGCTTTTAATTTTGTAATTGTTCTATTAATATCCGAAGGGTCTACCCCATTCATATTTGCATATTCAATAGAAAAATTAAAATCACTAAAACCTGGTTTAAAAAGTTCTGAAATATCATCAATAAACTTACTATCTTTGCCAATAGCTGGATTATAAACCTCGAACTTTTCATCAATCGGATTAAATGAGATTTTGATTCTTATCTTCTTATAGTTTTGATTAATCACTTCTTGTCCAGCAATTGCAGCAGTCAGTGCTGTGATTCTTTGTTGGCCATCAATAACAATTTTCTTCCCTGTACTGAAAGTACCATCTTTTAGCTTTACATCTGGATTTTTCCAGATGATTATATAACCAACTGGATATCCTTGATAAAGTGAATCCATCAAATCACGAACTTTACTTGTATCCCAAACAAAAGGTCTTTGCATCTCAGGAATCGCAATTTCTCCACTAGAAATCCAAGAAATTATATTATCAACAGAATAGTTATTTACACTATATTTTGCCATTATCTTCACCTACTATCCGTTATAAAAAACATTATATACGATTGATGTTTCACCACAAACAATTACCTTTCATTTCTACAAGATTCCATTAACCATTTAACATATAAAATCCAAATTCATAAACAAAATTTCGTTAAAAAAAGAGGATTGCTCCTCTTTCTTATAATTATTGTATTCCTACAACTGGACTTTCCGTTGAGCCTAGTACATGCTTGAATTCAAGACCTTGTAAATTATTAATCAGTTCGCCAATTGTTTTATTTGAGGATGTTTTAATAGCGCATACTTCTTCTATTGTTTTACATTTGTAATCTTTACTGGAAGTTCGAACAACAAGATTTGATTGAATAATCACTTCTTCTCCATTGTCATCTTCCAAAATCCAGGCATTGTACAGTTTCAAACGGTCAAAAAATTCGCTTTGAAACAATTCAATCACCTCTTCTAATATTATATTATTTTTTTATTCACCCTCATCCTCGAAAGGTGTGATAAACTTATTCTTGCTTAAATTATATCACCGGAAATGAAAAATGTCTTGTAAAAAAATGTAAAAAGGATGTGAAAATAGTATGTCAAAAGTATTAGTCATTGGTGGAGGTGCGGCTGGTTTAATGAGTGCTTATGCCGCAAGTCAAAAAGGTCATACAGTCGAACTCTTTGAAAAGAACACCCAATTTGGAAAAAAATTATTGATGACCGGTCATGGTCGATGCAATATCACAAATAATGGATCAAAGGATGATTTTTTCAAGCACATTGTACACAATGAAAAATTTCTATACAGTGCCTTTTCTCAATTTTCAAATCAAGATTTTTGTGAATTCCTTCATAAAAATGGTTTAATGACTTGTCTTGAAGACCATGGACGACTTTTTCCATCGAGTCAATGTGCAACGGATGTTGTCTTATTCTTTTTAGACTTATTAAAAAAGAATCAAGTCAGTTTACATACCCAAGAAGAATGCAAGGAATTATGGATTGAAAACCAAGAAATACGTGGCATTGTCACAAACAAAAAAAGATATACAGCGGATGTTGTCATTGTTGCCACAGGTGGACTTTCTTTTAGTCAAACAGGCTCAACAGGTGATGGCTTACGATGGGCGAAAGAATATGATTTAAAAGTCAACCCAACTTATCCTGGCTTAGTATCAATGAAAAGTAATTTTAAAGATTGGGCTGGTCTTTCCTTCAAGGACATCAAAATAAAAATCACAAGAGAGAATAAAAATAACTTTCAAGGTCAAGGCGATTTGATTTTTACGCATCAAGGCATAAGTGGACCCATCATATTAAATGCCAGCAGTTATGTGATTAATAAGGACGTTGATACGCTTCATTGTGATTTTCTTCCAAAATTTGATGAAGCATACCTTGATCAAAATTTGGTAAAGTTATTCCAAAAGAACCCAAATAAGAGCATTTACCATATATTAGAACAATTATTTCCAAGTCGTTTTGTACAAGTGCTATTGGATCGATTAAGTATTTCAAAACAAGAAAAAGCCAATCAATGCAATCGCACAAAACGTCAAGCAATTGTCAATTTATTAAAAGACTTTCCTATCAAAATCACTGGCTTTGGCAACTACAATGAAGCAATGATTACAATCGGAGGCATCAGTCCAAAAGAAATCAATCCAAAAACCATGGAATCCAAACAAATCAAGGGTTTAAAATTTGCCGGTGAATTAATTGATTTAGATGGTCAAACCGGTGGTTATAATTTACAAATTGCTTGGTCTACTGGCTATTGTGCTGGAAGCACGATTTGATAACATCTTTAAAAGCGCTATAATAAATACAAAAAGGAGTTTAATTGATGAAAAAAGAAACAAAATGTATTCAAGCTGGATACCATCCAAAAAATGGTGAATCAAGAATGATTCCAATTATTCAAAGTACAACCTTCAAATATGACTCATCTGAAGAAATGGGTAAATTATTTGATTTAGAAAAAGAAGGCTATTTCTATACCCGTCTACAAAACCCAACCAATGATATGGTTGCAGCCAAAATCTGTGCCCTAGAAGGTGGAAGTGCCGCAATGTTAACAAGTTCAGGACAAGCCGCTTCTTTCTTTTCGGTCTTTAACATTGCACAAAATGGTGATCATGTCATCGCAAGTAGTGCCATTTATGGAGGTACTTACAATTTATTTAATGTTACGATGCGCAAAATGGGCATTGATTTTACCTTTATTGAGCCAAATTGCACAGATGAAGAATTAGAAGCTGCTTTTAAACCAAACACAAAATGTGTCTTTGGTGAAACCATTGCCAATCCTTCTTTAGTCGTATTTGATATCGAACGCTTTGCAAAAAAAGCCCATGAACATGGAGTTCCATTAATCATTGATAATACCTTTGCGACACCAATTAATTGTAATCCAATTGAATGGGGTGCAGATATCGTTACGCATTCAACCACTAAATACATGGATGGTCATGACGTAGCCGTTGGTGGTTGTATTGTAGATAGTGGAAACTTTGATTGGATGGCTCATGCAGACAAATTCCCTGGATTAACAACACCAGATGAAAGCTATCATGGAATCACCTATGCCGAAAGATTTGGCAAAGAAGGTGCTTATATTACCAAAGCCACTGCCCAATTAATGCGTGATTTAGGTTCCATTCAATCCCCACAAAACGCTTTTTATTTAAATTTAGGCTTAGAATCTTTAGCCGTACGTATGCCTCGTCATTGTGAAAATGCTCAAAAAGTAGCAGAATTCTTAAATGGCCATGAAAAAATCAATTGGGTGAATTACCCAGGTCTAAAAGAAAACCCATACCATGACTTAGCAAAAAAATATATGCCAAATGGTACTTGTGGTGTTGTTTCCTTTGGAATCAAAGGTGGTAGAGATGCAGCCGAAAAATTTATGGCAAACTTAAAAATTGCTATGATTGCAACCCATGTTGCGGATGCACATACTTGTATTTTACATCCAGCCAATTCAACCCATCGTCAATTAAGCGATGAAGAATTACTCGCTGGTGGTGTTTCAGCCGATTTAATTCGCTTAAGTGTTGGTTTAGAAAACGCTGATGACATCTTAGAAGATTTATCCCAAGCTTTAGAAAACATTTAAAAAAAGACCTTTCGGTCTTTTTTTAATTGAGTGCATCATAACCTGTTTCTTTGGTCCGAATTCTTTGTACTTGGCGAATTTCATAACTGAAGATTTTACCATCCCCTACTTCACCAGTAAATGCAGCTTTTTGAATGGCTTCAATGGTTTTCTTTTCCCATTCTTCACTACTAACCACAATTTCAAATTTAATTTTGGGTTGAATCAATACATTAAATTCATTTCCACGTACAAGTTTTTTATAACCTCTTTGGGTTCCACAACCCATTACTTGAGAAATGGTAAATCCATTGACATCAATTTTATTCAAAGCTTCTTTTACATCTTCAAAGACTTCTTCTCGAACAATTGCTTCTATTTTTATTATCATTTTATTCTCCTTAAGAATCTAAACCATTAAAGGTTGGATAAGCACTTTCACCATGTTGAGATAAATCCAAACCAAGGTTTTCTTCTTTTTCACTTACACGTAATGGTGTAAACAAACGAACCACAGCCAAACAAATCAATGTACCCACAACAGCAACTAAAATGGTTACCACAATTCCAATGATTTGAGCCACAAATAAGTGATAATCACCAAAGATCAAGCCATCCCATTGAGCTACTTCATTGATGGAATGTTGCGCAAAAACACCTGTGGCAATACCGCCCCAAATACCACCAATACCATGACATCCAAACGCATCAAGTGCATCATCAATTTTTAATTTTTGTTTCAATAAAACCATCATAGCGCAACAAATTGGACTAACTAAAGCACCAATGATGAAAGAAGACCAAATTGGAACAAAACCAGCACCTGGTGTAATTGCAACCAAACCAACAACTAAACCTGTAGCTGCACCAACCAAGGTTGGTTTTCCTTCTTTGCGAATATCTATAAACATCCATGAAAGCATGGCACTGGCACTCGCAATAGCTGAAGTTAAGAAAGCATGTGCTGCTAATCCATCGGCTTTTAGAGCACTTCCAGCATTAAAACCAAACCATCCAAACCAAAGAATAAAAGCACCTAGGGCTACAAATGGAATATTGTGAACACGATAAATCGTTTGTTCATAGCCTTTTCTACGACCTAATACAAGCGCAAAGACTAAAGCACTGACACCTGAACTAATATGAACAACATCGCCTCCAGCAAAGTCTACACTACCTATACTTGCTAAGAAACCACCATCTCCCCAAACCATATGGGCCAATGGATAATAAACGATGATAGACCAAAAGAAAATAAATAAGAACAAAGCTTTAAATTTAACACGTCCAACTAAAGAACCAGTAATTAAAGCCGGTGTAATCATCGCAAACATCATTTGAAAAGCAATATAAACAAAGTGTGGAATCGTACTTGCATATGGACCAATCTCATCCATAGCAATTCCATTTAAACAAAACCACCGTAAATCACCAATGATTCCTCCATGGTTTCCTCCAAAAGATAGTGAATATCCAAATAAAATCCACATTACTACGGATAAGCCCATAATAAATGTACATGCCATGATTGTATTTACAACATTTTTCCGTCGAACTAAGCCTCCATAAAAGAAAGCCAATCCCGGTGTCATAAAAAATACAAGAGCTGTACAAATCATCATAAAACCAGTATCGCCTGCATTCATAATCTATACCTCCAAAAAAAAAGGCGTCAAAAGAAAATTTCTTTTGACACCCTTGTCTGAAGACTATCCTAACATAATTTAAAAGTTTTTCAATACTTTTTTCATTAATTTTCAGAAAAATTTTCAACCGTACATGCGTCCATAGCTGCAATAATGGCTTCTTTGTCTAAATTTTTTCCAATGAAAACGATTTTATTTTCACGATCTCCATATTTTTCATCCCAATTTTCTTTGATTTCGGGATTTTTAGCGAATTCTCTTTCTTGAATTTGTGGTTCACAAGCCGCTAGCCACATAGAATCTCTTCCCACTTGAATTTGTTTACCTGCTTGTTCAAAAACATAAAGATAAGATGGATCTTGTTCAAACCATAAATAACCTTTCACACGAATAATTGCACTTGTCCAAGTTTCCGTATATTCTCTTAAACGATCCAATGAGAATGGTCTTTTTGAACTATAAACAAAGGTATCAATACCATATTCTAAAACTTCACCTTCTCCATGATGATGGTGATGGTGATGTCCATGTTCGTGTTCATGCTCATGTTCATGTTCATGGTGATGCTCATGATGCTCTTCTTTTTCATGATGTTCATCTTCCGTAATAGCCTTCACCCAACCTTCACTATAATAAGCTTTTTCAAAGTCAAAATTATCCGTATCTAAAAGTTCATTGACATCCACTTTTCCATAATTCGCTTCAATAATCTTCGTGTCTGGGCATAAAGCTTTAATAACGGCTTTGATTTGCGCTTTTTGATTTTCATCCACTAATTCTGCTTTATTTAAAATAGTGATATTCGCAAATTCAATTTGTTGGATCAAAAGTGATTGAATATCTTCTTGTTCATCATAAACTTTACGTTTATCTTTAAAGTCAATACCACATTCAAATTCTTCTGCCATACGATAAGCATCCACAACGGAAATAATATTGTCTAAACGACAAATTTCAGGAATGCCTCTAGTTTGGGCACTTTCACTTAACATCGTAATATTTTGTGCGATTGGCATTGGTTCACAAATTCCGCTGGCTTCAATAATAATATAATCAAAACGATCCATACGGGCTAAAGATACAATTTGATCCAATAAATCATTCTTTAGTGTACAGCAAATACATCCATTGGATAAAGGAACTAAGCTATCATCAATTTGCGTAACGGTTCCACCTTTTTCAATTAAACTTGCATCAATATTGATTTCTCCAATATCATTCACAATAACCGCAACCTTATGTCCATTTGGATTTTTTAAAATTTCATTTAATAAGGTTGTCTTTCCTGCTCCTAAATATCCTGTAATCAAAGCCACAGGAATTGCTTTTTTTTCTTCTTGAATAATCATTGATAATCCTCCATCTATTCGTCTTTAATATTGCCTTTTTTAACATTTGGCTCAATAAAATGTTCTAAGCTATAATCCCATAAGACTTTTGAGCCTTTTTGTGATTTTTTATTTCTTCTTAAGATATCTGACTTAGAAACTTGCCATTTTTTCCAACCTTTTCCTTGACTTGCATCATTCAATAAGACGGGTTGAAAATTATCTAGACTATGTGCAAAACAAGCTTCTGGGCTTTGATAAGCTTCGAATTCTTGCCATAAGTCCATCATCATTTTTCGTTGATCCTCAGGCAAAAGTGAAAATAAACGCTTGGCAGCCTTATATTCTCTTTGGGCTTGATCTTTTTGCCCTTCATAATCATAGGCAAAGGTATCCCCTGCATCAATTTCAACCAAATCATGAATCAAGACCATTTTCATTGTTTTTAATACATCAATCTCTTCATTGGCATACTCTTCCAATAAAAAGGCCATCATCGCTAAATGCCAAGCATGTTCTGCATCATTTTCATGACGTTTACCATCCGTTAAAAAGGTTTGTCTTTCTATAAATTTTTCTTTGTCAATTTCACGAATGAAATCAACCTGTTGATCCAATCGATTTTTCATAATATCCTATAAACTTGAAAATGCTAAATAGAGCATTTCCATTGCTTTTTCATCATCTAAATATTCAAAAGAATGCGGCATACCTTCATACAACAATTGTCCTTTATGAAAAGCTAAGACTTGCATAAAAGGAACAGCTTGCCACCCTTCTTGATCTAAAGGCTTAGTCGCAAACATTCTTCCATGATTGATTTCCTTCATAAATAGACTATTCTTATAATTCGTATGCACATATAAATTCTCTTCATCATAAAACAAAAGATTCAATTTATTCTTACGAGCCATATGCATCAAAACATGTCCAATTACTCGAAACCTTTCTTGACTTGTGAGTGCACTACCTTTTTTATGCATTGAATCATTGATTCTTCCAACAATATAGTACAAGATTCGTTCTGAATCGGTCTGTCCTTTTTGTACATCGATATAACGATTCATCAAAGGAAAATCAAAAATCGTTCCATTATGTACTAAAGTCCAATTCCGACCACTTTGATCCTTTAAAGTAAAAGGATGACAATTCACATACTCCATATGACCAATGGTTGCATCTCGAATATGCGCTAAAGTACAAGAACTTTGATAAGGACTATCGAGTCGACTTTTTAAATAAGCACTATTTAATGCATTACAAGGTTCCTTTTCAATACAAGGATAGCCATTTTCTAAATTCACTAAACCCCAACCATGTGGATTTAAATTCGCATGAGAAAAGAAAGTATGCAACCAAGGATTTAATTCTAACGTTTCATTGGATGAATAAGCAAATATTTCACACATAGTTTCTCCTTCGAAAATAGTTTAGACTTCTAAGCTTCTCTTTGCAAGAAAAGCACACATTCTAAAGAATAAATAAAAAGACTGATTGTTTCTCAATTTTTATACTATCTATTAATTTATTATCGTATTGCGATAATTTTTTATTGACTCACAAAATTTCTTGTGTTATAAAATAAGCATAGAAAAGAAAAAAATAAAAAGAGGTTAAAACAATGACAAGTGATGTAATGAATACAAATTGGACTAGAGAACGTCTATTCAATTATGATGTAAAACTTCATGAAATCTTTAAAGAGTATCGTTATGCGATTGCGAAAAGTGATCGTGATCAAATTAAAACAAAGTTGGATTTACTCCAAGAAGAAATCCAAAGTGATCCTTTTTTTGCAATCAAAGAATTAAGTCTTCGAAGCTATTTAAATCAAAAGAAATTAGACTTAGATGCCCTCATTATTGAATTGTTTCAATATATGGGCAAGTGCTGGGACTATCTAACTGTCCGTTCTTAGAAAGGAGTATTTTTATGAATTTAAAAGATCGTATGCAAAAAGTAAATAACGAAATGAAAGAAGAAAGCTATCAACAATATAGTCAATACATTGAAGATGGAAAACCCATTCTTGTAGAACAAAATAAATTTGAACAACTTCCATCCAAATCAAAATTCATTTTAGATTGTATTGCACTCTTTCTTTTGATTTCATTTGGTCGATGGCTTGTTGTCGATGTCCTAACGGATTTTCTATTGGGTTGTATTTTCCAATTTACAACAATGAATGTATTCTGGATTGATCGAATCATCTCCTTATCAGTCCAATGCCTTTATTTTGCGTATGTGCTTGCGATTGTTTGGCCGGTACTTAAAAGAAGATATCAACAATTAAAAAATCAAGAAGCTCAAGTTGGATTAATCCAAGATGTTTGTAGCAATTGGAATAAAAATGATTTCTTTTCAGCAAGCTTAAATGATCCACATCCTTGGAAAACCATCGCAAAGAAAATGCTTTTATATTTAATCGGTATTCCTTGTGTTTGTATATTCTTTATTGCATCCATAGGAATCGTAATCTTTGTTTCATTTTGTATCATCTATCAAATCTTTAGCCTTGGTTTATTATTAACTGGAATTGGCTTTTTCTTCTTAAGTATTTTATCGCTATTACTCATTGCTCGTTATTGGCCGAAAGGATGTGAAAATCATGCGTAAATTTATGATCTTATTTGCTTGTTCCATTCTCTGTATTTTATCTGGACTTGGTATTTTTGGATTGGAACTATCAAAAATTAAAGAAAATGTCCAATATGTGCATGGCAATACAGTTACTTATGCAACGACATTATCCAATAAAGCCAAAGAAATTGATTTAACTTCTAACTACTCAAACTCTTTATATGCAGGCTATGATTTAAATTTAAATGAAGATCAACTTCAAATTAGCGATGTAAAAGAAGATAAGAGCTTAGATCCAAATGCCATTGAAATCACCTATTCCAATGCTTTAAAGATGCAAAAAAGTCATAAAGGACAAGATCGTCATTTTCTAGCTATTCATTTCCAAATGAAAGAAACCAATACAAAAGATCATGCGAATCAAAAACTTTTAAATGCCATGGTTGATTCTTGGAAAACAAAAGAAGTAAAATACCAAGAAATTTCAAACAAAGATAAGGTTGTAAAAATTCGATATGGCTCGAATCTAAAAGATAAAATTAAAATCCATCAAGGAACAAACGTATAAAGCTGCCCTTAGAGCAGCTTTTTTATATGCAACCAAACCTTTAAAGAAAGAACGGAACAAAGAACTTCGGTGATTAAAAAAGAAAACCAAGCAACATTCAAACCAAATAAATGCGCAAGCCCATATGTAATGGGAAGCAAAAGAATCAATTGACGAGCTAAAGTAATCCATAAAGAAACCTGTGCATGATTTAAAGCTTGAAAACAAGACGATAAAATCATGGTAATCCCCGCAAAGATAAAACTTAAACTAATGATTCGTAAAGCTGGAATACCATAATGAATCATCTCTGAATTAGCATGAAATAAATGCATTAAAAAATAAGGACAACATTCAAATACTAGCATTCCGAAAAACATAATTACGATGGCTAAAAGAAGTGAAAAACGAACCGCTTCTTTAATACGATTTATACATTTTGCACCATAATTATAAGAAAGAATCGGAATCAAAGCATTGGTAATACCTAAGATGGCCATATTCATAAAGTTTTGAAGTTTATAATAAATACTAAAGACCGATACCGCAACCGATGAAAATGGATTTAAAATCATATTCATAAAGACCGTCATAAAACTTAAAACCGATTGCATACAAATTGCTGGAATACCCACTTGAAAGATCCGTTTTAAGATTGAAAAATCCAAATGAAAATAAGATACTTTTACTTCAACATCAGACACTTTATACTTAGCTAATAAATACCCAGATAACATACCCAACATTTGTCCACAAACCGTTGCGATGGCAGCACCTTTTACACCCATAGCAGGCAAACCAAAGCAACCAAAAATAAATATGGGATCAAGAATAATATTCGCAATAGCACCTATCGATTGCATCACCATATTATAAATAGCATTTCCTGTTGCTTGCATAATCCGTTCATACATAATTTGAACAAAAACAGTAAAAGAAAAGAAGGTACAAATTCGAATATAGGTATTCCCCATGGTTAATATTTCTGAATTGTTGGTATAACATCTTAAAAAGACATCCGAAAAGAAAAAGCCCATCAAAGCAAATAAGACACCATTAAATAGAGCCAATAGAATCCCATGCATCACCGTATTATTCGCTTCTTTAAACTTCTTTTCCCCTAAGAAACGAGCCAATAGTGTATTAAATCCAACCGCACTACCACAAGCAAACGCAACCATTAAAGTCTGTACTGGATAAGCCAAAGAAACAGCAGTTAGTGCATTTGCACTAATCATTGAAACAAAAATACTATCTACAATATTATATAAAGCCTGAATAACCATTGAAATCATAATCGGTAGTGACATTGAAATCACAAGTCTTTTCATTGGCATGCTTTCCATTTTATTCACTTTTTCCATTTTCCCTCCAAAGTTTTACTCACTCACAATTTAAGATTTTATCAAATCATTCATAAATTATCTCGTATTATCCAAAGAAAGTTTCTGCCTATCATAAATAAATCAATATGTTAAAATAGGAATAAATAAGAGATAAACAATGAACAAAACAATAGACTACTACAATAAACATACAAAAGAGTTCATAGAATCCACACAATCTGTAGACTTCACGAATACGCAAAATAGATTTTTATCCTATCTTCCAGCCAATGCTTCCATCTTAGATTTCGGTTGTGGATCGGGTCGTGATACAAAATATTTTTTAGAGAAAAAGTATCAAGTAACAGCTATAGATGGTTCTAAAAGAATCTGTGAAGAAGCATCGAAATATACTGGAATCAACGTCAAACAAATGTATTTTGAAGAATTAAACGATCAGAATAGATATGATGGTATTTGGGCATGTGCATCTATTTTGCATTTACCAAAAAATGAACTTTACCTTCTATTTAAAAAAATGTATATTGCCTTAAAAGAAAATGGAATCATTTATACATCTTTTAAATATGGTGACTTTCATGGTGAAAGAAATGGTCGTTATTTTAGTGATTTCACTGAAGATTCATTCAAAGAATTCCTTTATCAAATTCCTGAATTTCAAATCATGGAATTATGGATCACAACGGATGTTAGAGAAGGACGAGGTGAACAAAAGTGGTTGAATATCCTAATTCACAAAGCTTAACCGGACTACAAATTGATACAAAATATTACAATAATTTAAATATTGAAGGCTTTTCTAAAATGATGAAAGATCCATCCTATTGTTATAAATTCTATTGGTTAGAAGCCATTATTCAATTAATTGCCAAAGGGAAAACCGAAACAACTTTCGATGAAATTATTGATGAAATGATTTCAAACGCTTGGTATTCCGTCAGAGAATTTCATATCCATTTAAGTGGAATGCCAATGGATGGACAAATCAAAGATGGCTTAGAAAGAGCCATTCTACAATTAACAGAACTAAGTAATCTATCTGCAAATGCTTCGAAAGTAGAAATTAAAAATGCGATTCATGAATACAATAAAGAATTAAAAAAAGCAAAAGAGCAATTAACCCACATGGTTCCCTATCGAGCATTAGCTGGATTTTTTGCATTAAACAATAAAAAAGTGAATTGGTCTAGTGAAAAACAAATCAGTGCATATACACGACAATTTAATGATGAAGTAGAAAAGCTACCCTATATATTAGGAAGCAGCAGCAAGTTAAATCGAGAAGTATATTTTCAAGAAGATTGGTTTGAAATGATTCAAGATCATACCGTTAATATCATGGGTTGGATCCAATTCGAAAAAGTTAAATGGTTGCAGAACAATAATCCAGAAGTTCCTGGATTGGTCTATAAGTTAACGCCTATGGATGAAAAAATGCGCAAACTTCAAAAAGTAAGAAATCTTTGGCATGATATTCTAGAGATTCAAGAAGTCAAAGATGTCTTTACGGGACAGCCTGTACAAAAGAAAAAATATGATATTGATCATTTTATTCCCTTCTCATTTGTTATGAATGATGAACTATGGAATTTAATGCCTATGGACTCTTCCTTAAATTCATCAAAGAGCAATCGTCTTCCAAAATGGGATTTTTTCCAACGTTTTGCAGAAAATCAATTTTCTATGTATCAAATGATCTATAAGTATGATGAAATTCATTCTAAATTCACAAAATGTTATAAAGATAATCTTCATTCCATATGGGCTGGCCAAGAATTATATCGTAAAGGAAATTCAAAAGACACTTTTTATAAAATACTAGAAAAAAACATGATGCCTGTATATAACTCTGCCCGACGGCAAGGTTATGAAATATGGGAATATTAAGAAAAAACATTATAGAAGAAAACAAATATTATAAAGTTTAACAACAGATAAAAAATCTTAGATTATTCAATATTTAGAATAATCTACGCATATTCTTTACAACGTACAAAAGTGGCAAAATCCCTTCATTTAAGGGACTTAAGCCACTTTTTTCACTGAATCAAATGTTAAAGAATCATTTTATAAAAACAACCTAAACACCTAATATCTTTATATCCTTAAAAAAACACCAATCAAGGATTGATGTCAAATAGAAGACTCTAATTCATCACATACAATTAAATCAACATCTGCATGAAATTGTTCGATTTTCTTTGTTGTAATTAATCCTTGTAGATCTAAAAGATTGGCCATTGTGTAAAATCCATAGGTTCCTATTTTACTTGAATCAACAACTAAATAGTTTCGATTTGATTTTTTCATTGCCATTTGTTTAACCTTGGCTGTTTCAATTTCTGCTGTATATATACTCATATCTTCCAAAGAAAAACCAGCTGCTCCAATAAAGGCTTTATCAAAATGAAAATAATTTAAATAATCTAAGACCATAGGACCTAAATTCATTTGATATTTTGCATTGTTTTCACCACCCAAGACATAAAGTGTATATAAATCAGAATCCTTCTTTGAAATCAAAGTATTATGGGTAACAATGGTTACTCTTTTATCTTGAATATAATTTGTAAGGTACATAAAAGTTGTACCTCCATCCACAAAAACACAATCCCCATCTTGAATCAAATCGGCACACTTTTTACAGAGAATCTTTTTTTCATCAATGTTCATGGTTTTTCTTAGATTCATATTTAAATCCGTTTCTTCAGATAGACGTTCGATATTTCTTACTTTTACGGCACCCCCATGAATTCTCTTACAAAGATTTTGTTTTTCTAATTTTTCAAAATCTCTACGAATTGTGCATATCGAAGCATGAAGTTCTTCACTTAATTTTGTTAAAGAAACGATGCCTTCTGTATTAATTTTATTTAAAATAATTTCTTGTCTTTCTTTTGCTAACATATGATTTACCTTGATCTTATTTTACCATTTTTTATAACGTTTTAAAATGAGCGTTGCTACTACAACGCTCACTTTATGATTTAATTGGTTTACGAATAACTCCACAAATAATCGCTCCAACAAAAATTCCAATGATTTGAGATATAATATACATCAAAGGATTTCCTGCAACAAGGACTGGAAAGATTCCTCCATGTGGAACAGGTGATGACACTTTGCTTAACGCTGCAATAACCGAAGCAGTTCCACAACCAATCATAGTTCCTGGTAAGATATGTAATCCATCCTCCACAATAAATGGAATAGTACCTTCAGTAATTCCAACCAATCCCATAACACCAGCAGATTTTGCCTGTACACGATCTGCATCGCTCCATTTATTTTTAAAGAGATAGGTTGATAAGAGAATGGCTAAAGGTGGAATAGAAGTACATACAAAGAACATGGCATTTACTTCATAATTTCCTTCGGCAATCATGGCTAAACAGAAAATCGTTACCGCTTTACAAATAGGTCCACCCATATCAATTTCACAGATCAAACCTAATACAAAAGCAAATAGAATCACATTGGATGCTTGTATTTGTGCCAATACCTTTAAGAGCCATTCAGAAAATAATACAACTGGTGTATTGATCAAATACACATAAACCATCCCTAAGATAAAAACAGATATGACTGGAATTATTAAAACGGGCATAATTGGTTTAATGAGATTTGGCACCTTCCAAGTTTTCATCCATCGAACAAAATAACCAGCTAAGATTCCCATCAACAGAGCACCTAGAAATCCTGATTTTACTGTTGTATTTCCAATTGGATTGTTCGCTAAATAGCCTAAGATAAATCCCGGTGCTAAACCAGGTCTTCCACCAATGGAATAAGCAACATAAGCACCTAAAACAGGCACCATCATCGACATTCCAGCACTAGCAATTAAATTCAAATTCTGCATAAATGCATTTGTGATGATATAACCAGATTCACTAGGTGTTCCTCCAATAAAAGATATAGCCATTAGAACACCACCTGCTACCACAACTGGAACCATATAAGAGACACCAGTCATTAAAGCTTTTTCAATTCTTTTTAGTTCTTTTTCCATGCTACTTATGATCCTTATAGTATTGTAATGCTTCTTCTAGCACTTGCTCTGGATTTGATACACACTTTGAAACATCAGCTTCATAAGTTACAATCTCATCAAAACGTTCTCTTCCTTCAATTTCAACACTGATGGCTAAAATGGCCAAGTCAGCATTTTCAATATCTTCCTGTTCCAATTCATTTTCGATTCCAATGGAACCTTGGGTTTCTACTTTCACTTCAAAATCATGTTCTTTGCATACTTTTTCTAAATTTTCTGCAGCCATATATGTATGCGCAATTCCAATTGGACAAGCTGCTACACCGACTATTTTCATTTTCTATGACTCCTCTTCTTTGTTTTATAAATCGATTTCATTCAATAAACGATAAATTTCATCTCGATTGTTTTCATTCATTAGTTCTTGTCTAAAATTATCATGCATGAGTTTTCTAGATATCTGCGATAAGATTTTCAAATGTGTCTTTTCTGCCCCTTCACTTGGAATTCCTAAAATGAAAACCATTTTTACTTCATTATTATGATCAGTCCATTCAATTTTTTCTTTTAATCGTAAAAACAAAACAAATGGTGTTTCAATGGTTTTACTTTTTCCATGAGGAATTGCTAAGTCATATCCAATTGCTGTTGGCATTTCTTTTTCTCTTTCAAATACAGCCTTTGCATAGGTTTTCTCATCTTTTACCAAACCCAATTGAAAGGCTTGATTTGCTAAGAAACAAATAATCTCATCGCGTGTTTTTAAATCTGAATCCAGAAAAATCATTTCTTTCTTTATTATTGTCATTTTCTTTATTCTTTCTAAAAAACAAAATAGTTCCTGTAAGTGTTAGAAAAAATGGAACCATTTTGTTTTTATTATTAATCTTTTAAATCCAATACCGTAGGTACAGATGCATAACCAACACCCATACGATCGATTCCCATATCAATTAATTGTAAGAAATGTTCACGCGTACGAATATGTCCACTTCCTTTTACTTTAATTTGATTTCCAACTTCATCCATCATAATTTGTACAATTTTCGGATCTGCGCCCTTGTCATCATGTCCCGTTAAAAAGCCAGTACTTGTTTTTACCCAATCTGCTTTTCCTTTCACTACTGCATGACATGCTTTTCGAATTTCTTCTTCCGTTAATGCACCAGTTTCTAAGATCACTTTCAATTCAATTCCTTTTTCATGACAAACATCGGCAACAGCACGTATATCATTGGCAACTTCATCGTATTTCCCACTACGAATCAATCCAAAATTCGCTACCATATCTACTTCACCAACCGTATCATATTGAAGGGCAATTTTTGCTTGTGCTACTTTTGATTCAGTCGATGAGTTTCCAAATGGAAAATCACAAGTTGGACCTAATTTGGTTTGACTTCCTTTTACATAAGGTTCACATAAAGCCATATATCCTGGACTGATACAAACTTGTGCTACGCCAAGTTCTACTCCTTTCTTGGTTAATTCAATAATTTCTTCTTCTGTAAATTCTGGCTTTAATACTGAATAATCAATATATTTCGCCAATTCCTTTTGCGACATTTCAATCGCTTTTTTGATAGGTTTCAATTTATTTCCCTCACTTTCTGACTATTTTATATCACTTTCTATCACATTTGTAAAGAATTTTATGATATATTTCGATACTTACATGATAGTTATCTATCATTGAATACAAAAAGAGTTGTAACGATAAATGTTTCTTTTATCATTTATCGCTACAACTCTTTAATTTTGTTCAAATACCCAAGCTAGATAAGTTCTTAATTCACTTAATGGATGGTTTGGAAACATAGAATCAAATTCTTTTGATTCACAAGCATTCATTAAGAAGTCTCTTTCTATTGTTGGATCATATGGATCTTGATAATAGTATTTTAATACTTCTTTATTTGAATATTCATGATTTGGATTTTCTTTCTTTAATTTCTTTTTAAAAAGTTCGAAACCTATACAATCTCTTGTTCCAGTAATGTCTTCTTCCATAAAACTTCCATCAACATAATAATGGGTTCGTTTCATTTTGATATTTAAACCGAGATTATAAGAAATTCCATCATTTATTTTTGATTTAGAAATACGATAGGCATAAGAATTTCCTTTCTTCGTTTTACCAATTCCACATTCAATTAAGGCATCATTTTGACTCATTCCTTCGTGAAATCCTTGAATAATATTTTCTTTCGAAGAATAATCCATGGCTTCATTTGAAGAAACGAAATAGGATACTACAATTCCATTACAAAAAACGTTTCTCATTTGAAAACCGACTTTTGGATCCGGTAATTTTTCTAAAAATGTTGGATTGATTTCTTCATAATTTTCAGCATTTAAATCTAAAAGAAAATCCTTTGCTTCCATTTCATCTAAGATTCGATCCATCATTTCATTTTCTTTTTGAGACTCTACATATTTGATATTTGACAATTTTGTATCCTTTAGAACATTCTTTAATTTCGAACAATGTTTATTGAAGGATAAATAAGTAATTCCACCACCCAAAATTGCGCCAAATACCGGTAGTGCTTTTTCAAATAAGTTTCCCAATAATTCTTTTGCCATTCTTTTTTCGAACCAGATTTCAATTTCCTTTACAATCAATACAATCTTTCCTTTGATTAAGGATTCATAAATGATTTGTTGATTCTTGTTCTCATAAATAATGGAACACAAAGCTTTTAATGCAATGGATGCGTCTTTCAAATCGTACATCACACCAAAACTGAGTACAAGAATATGCATTGATATTGGATGTAATTGATTCTTTTCAAATTGAATTTGGGGCAAGCCATAAAGATACATCAGTTTTTGTGCACAACGAAGTAAAAACGCAAAACTTTGCATAACATCCATTGGAAGTGTTGCGAATGCACTGATTCCTCCTGGAATTGTTAAAGCTGCTGATACACTCGATCCATGTTTACTTTCATATGCAATGATAGCATCAGCTATTTTATTGATTTCTTCTAAAGAAATACCAGCCATCATTGGTGTTTGATCAATGGCTTCTTTGATAAAGTCAGAATCATAGTAGAGTTCAAATTCTTTTCTTAAAAAGGCTTCACGATTTATTTGAATTCCAGGCAATTGAAATGCTTTATTTATAAAATCTTCTAGATGAATAGTTTGAAAGATTTCATCTTTTCCTTTTCCAATGGAATGTTTAATAAAATCCGTACCTGTTTTTACACCTTTTGATATCTATTTTCTTCCTTGATGCATCTTTTCTTCCTCTTCTTTCTGTTTATTATAAGATATAATTTTTCTTTTTTACAATTTAGAAAATATCAATCTTCTTTATATAAGAAACAAAAAATATTTCGTTTCATTTTAAACAGATTCCCTTTTTTATTGGTTTACCTAACTTGTGAAATCGTTTACAATTTAAATATGGAGGTACATTTTAGTGTATAAGGTGATTGAAGTTAAACAAAGCATTTTTGAGGATAATCATAAAGATGCCGAAAGATTAAGAAATGAGTGTAAAGAAAAGGGTGTGTTCTTACTCAACTTAATGTCAAGTCCTGGTGCTGGTAAAACAACGACATTATCGAGAATAATTGAACAATTAAAGAATCAGCTTTCAATTGGTGTGATGGAAGCTGATATCGATAGTGATGTTGATGCCAAGACAATTTCCAAATATGGCGTAAGAACTATCCAAATCCATACAGGAGGTATGTGTCATTTGGATGCCGATATGACTCGTCAAGGTCTATATGAAATGGGCATGAATCATTTAGACTTAGCTATTTTAGAGAATGTAGGTAACCTGGTATGCCCTGCCGAATTTGATACAGGTGCCCATAAAAATGTTGCTATATTAAGCATTCCAGAAGGTGATGACAAACCATTAAAGTATCCATTAATGTTTGAAGTCTGTGATGTTGTTTTAATTAATAAAATTGATGTTAGTCCTTATTTTGATTTTGATATCGATCAATGTAAGAAGAATATATTACTTCGAAATCCAAAGGCTGAAATCTTTGAAATTTGTGCCAAAGATGGACAAGGTATTGATGCTTGGTGTGCATGGTTAAAAAGGCAGGTAGAGGAAAATGTATAGAAAGAATATTGATAAACTCGCACGTCGAATTACGGATCGTATTCCTGCAAAAGTTAAAAAATTAAGTGAAGAGGATCCAGAATATCGTTGTTTGAGTGAAATTTTAAATGATGAACAATGTGATCTATGTTTATGCTTCAAGGTTCGAAAACCTTTGACCTTTGAAGAAATTGTAAATAAAAGTGGTTGGGAAAAAGAAAGAGTTCGTCGTGTTTTAAAAGAACTTTCAACGATTGGACTTCTTGAATACAATTGGGAAAATGCGCAACATGAAAAACAATATGTCCTTCCTCAATTTGTACCAGGAAGTGCTGAATTTATGGTCATGAATAAAGATTTAGTTTCCGAACATCCAATTGTTGCTGACTTCTTTGAACAAATGACGCGCTTACCGCTTGAAAAGGTAACACCAATGGTTCCACCTGGAGGTGGTGGAATTGGAATGCATGTCATTCCTGTAGAAAAAGCCATTTCATCGAATCAACAAGCCCTTTCAATTGAAAAAATCTCGCATTGGTTAAATAAATACGATAAGTATGCCCTATCCCCTTGTTCTTGTCGTCGTCAACAAGCCGTACGAAATGAAGGAACAGGAGATATCGAAGCCGATGTCTGTATTGCGATTGGCGATATGGCAGACTATGTTGTGGAAACAAATAAGGGTGGCCATTATTGTAGCTATGAAGATGTAATTGAAACCTTAGAGCGTTGCGAGCGAAAAGGTTATGTTCATCAAATTACGAATATTGATGGCGAAGATAAAATCTTTGCGATTTGTAACTGTGCGCATGGTGTTTGTAACGCCTTAAGAACCAGTCAACTCTTTAATACCCCAAATATGTCAGCGAGTGCTTATCGTGCTCATGTAAATACGGAAAAATGTGTTGCCTGTGGTAAATGTGCTGAAATTTGTCCAGTGGGTGCAGCGAAGTTAGGACAGAAGCTTTGTACAAAAAATGGACCGATTACTTATCCAAAACAAGAACTTCCGGATACCATTAAATGGGGCAAAGAGAAATGGAATTGGAATTTTAGAGATACCGCAAAAATCAATTGTTATGAGACTGGTACATCCCCTTGTAAGAGTGCTTGTCCAGCACACTTACCGGTTCAAGGCTATATTCAAATGGCCAGTGAAGGACGTTATTACGATGCTTTAAAATTAATTAAAGATTTTAATCCTTTCCCTGCTGTCTGTGGAGCAATTTGTAATCGCCGATGTGAACAACAATGTACACGAGGATCCATTGATGCACCACTTGCCATTGATGAAATCAAAAAATTTATTGCTGAAAAAGAAATTGAACAAGATCAAAGATATATTCCTCTTTGTGAAAATGTCGAAGGTAAATTCTATCCACAAAAAATGGCTATCATTGGTGGTGGACCAGCTGGAATGTCTTGTGCTTATTATTTAAGACAAATGGGATATCCAGTAACTATTTTTGAAAAAGAAGAAAAACCCGGCGGAATGTTAATGAATGGTATCCCTTCTTTCCGATTAGAAAAGAAAGTCATTGAAGCCGAAATCGAAGTCTTAAAAGCCATGGGTATTGAATTTCAATGCCATTGCGAAATTGGCAAAGATTTAACAATCGATGATTTGCGCAAAGAAGGTTATAAAGCTTTCTATCTTGCGATTGGTGCACAAGGTGGACGTAAAGTTGGTGTGCCAGGTGAAAACTTTAAAAACGTAAGAACTGGAATTGATTTCTTAAGAGAAGCCAACCAAAAAGAAGATGCCCATTTATTGAAAGGCAAGGTCATTGTCATTGGTGGTGGAAATGTTGCAATGGATGTTGCACGACTTGCTTTACGTTCTGGAGCCAATGAAGTCAATCTCTATTGCTTAGAGTCCGAAAACGAAATGCCAGCAAGTTTCGAAGAAGTAATCGAAGCCAAAGAAGAAGGTATTCAAATTCATTGTGGATGGGGTCCAAAAGAAATCTTTGAAACACAAATCGAATTAAAGAAATGTTTATCCACAAAAGATGAAAATGGACGTTTCAATCCAAGCTATGATGAAGAAAATACCCTTCTTGTTGATTATGATTCCATTTTACTTTCCGTTGGTCAAAGCATTCTTCCAATCGAAGGTTTAGAAATTGAAACCAAACGAAATGGAGCCATTGTAGCAGATTCCGTTACCTTCCAAACCTCACAAGCGGATATCTTTACGGGTGGTGATGTTTATACAGGCCCACGCTTTGCGATTGATGCCATTGCCCAAGGAAAAGAAGGTGCACAATCTATGCATCGCTTTGTCCATAAAGGACAATCCTTAACCTTAGGAAGAGACTTGCATGAATTTAATGCCCTTGATAAAGAGAACCTTTTAATTGATGTCGACTTTGATCATGCCAAAAGACAAGTGCCATCGTATAAACAAGGCATCGGTCAAGAAACCTTTAGAGATTTACGCTCAACCTTTAGCGAAGAACAAGTAAAAATAGAAGCGAAACGTTGTTTAGGCTGTGGCGCAAGTATTGTCGATACCAACAAGTGTATTGGTTGTGGATTATGTACACAAAAATGTGAATTTGATGCGATTGAACTTACGCGTGATATTCCGGATGGTGCACGTATGGTCAGTGCAGAAGATAAAATGAAAGCTATTTTACCTTATGCAGCCAAACGTCAAATTAAAATCATACGAAATAAGAAGAATTAACTATGCATGAATTAGGAATTGTCGTACAAATCACAAAAACACTCGATTCTCTTGTTGAAGAAAATCAATTAGAAGATGTTTCTCGAGTGACTTTAGAAATTGGCAAAGTAAGTGGTATTGTTCCCGATTATTTAATTGACTGTTGGAAATATTATCGAAAGAATCGACCCTATTTGATTCATTCTTCTTTGACTTATGAATGGATCGAAGCCATTACCCAATGTCAAAGTTGTAAAAAAGAATATGATACGATTACATATGGAAAAGAATGCCCTTATTGTCATAGCTTTCATACCTATTTAATCCAAGGCAATGAATGCCTAATCAAAGAAATTGAAGCCCAATAAAAGATGACCACCTTTATTTAGAGGTGGTCAATTCTTTTCCTTCATCTAACGTTTTTTCTAAGGCTTTTCCAGCCAATAGACAAGTTTGTAAACAACCTTTCTCTTTGCTGTGATGCATCGGTTTTACATGCGCACAATCCAAAGCACCCAATTCCTTTTTAAAATTTTGATTGAGTTTCACAATAATTGGACGTAAGATAGCCAATTGATCATGAGCTTTTGTATGACAAAATAATTTCGAACATACCGCAACACATCCGATTAAAGCACCACAACTACTTCCAATATACATACCACTTCCAAAACCCGCCATTAAGCGAAAATCATCCTCTGTAATCTTTAAGTCATAAACGTCAGAACACGCATGTAACAAAGTTTCAGAGCAATTATAACCAGATGAATAATACTGTCTGATTTTATCTTCTAATTTACTCATCCCTTATTTTCCCTTTCCATCATTTGACGA
The DNA here is from genome assembly GCA_963596085.1 of Bacteroidaceae bacterium. Classification (GTDB taxonomy): domain Bacteria; phylum Bacillota_I; class Bacilli_A; order Erysipelotrichales; family Erysipelotrichaceae; genus Absicoccus. The sequence continues at coordinate 34,315 of CAVBLW010000014.1, forward strand.
ACCACTTCGTCTTTTATTTCAATATCACCTAAGTTTTCAATCACTTGTTTAAATTGTGGCAAATAAGCTTGATGTGCAATCAACATTTCATCTAAAATTCTTTTTGCACTCGCTCCACTTTGAATTAACGGATTCAAATAAAAGGCTTCAAGAGCCATTCCATAATCCCCTGTAACAGCGGCTTCAATGGTACATTCTTCCATTGCTTTCATACATTGCAACCATCCTCTTTGCGCACTTGGAAATTTTCCCCATGCAACAGGCATTGCCCCTTTTGATGTCAAATAAGAGCTCACTTCGACAACACAATCTTCTGGAAGATCACAAATTGCACCATGATTTTGGGTACTCACAACCATATGTATTTTTTTATCATTATAGATGGCATTGATACATTCACACGCCGCATCGCTATAATGCGCTCCACCTCGCATGCTTAATTCCTTTGGCTTATAATTTAGATTTGGATCTTGATACAATTTAAATAATTTTTCTTCAGTTTCTCTGACTTGTTGCCCTCTGGTTCCAATGCTTTCATATTCTTTTAAAGAATGTTCCAACATTTCTTCTTGGCAAAAATAATAACGATGATAAGCACAAGGAATCAATTGACTCGTTTCTAATTGATCACGATCAAAGAGAACATTGGCAATATTTTTTGGTAAACCAATATCCTTTCCTTCATAGAAGGCATCAATCACCTTTTGACTGACATCTTCGCCTTTTTCATCAAAAACACGATGCCAATGAAAATGATTCAACCCGGCAAATTGATGCACCAATTTTTGATTCAAGGCTTCTGGTTCTTTTATCATTGATAGAACTGGTATATTACATAAGCCAATGCATTTCTTCCATTTTCCATATTTGATAACTGCTTCTGTAACCATTCCACTTGGATTGGTAAAGTTAATCAGCCATGCCTTTGGACACATCTGTTTCATATCTTCTACAATACCTAAAATAACAGGAATCGTACGAAATGCTTTGAAGATACCACCAGCACCATTTGTTTCTTGTCCTAACATTCCATAAGAAGAAGGAATTCTTTCATCTTTAATTCGTGCATCCAATAAACCAACACGAAATTGCGTCGTAACAAAATCTGCATCTTTTAAAGCTTCTTTTCGATTTAATGTCGCAAATACTTTGACTGGATATCCTGCTGCATCCCACATTCTTTGTGCCATCTTCGCATCAATTTCCAGTTTTTCCTTCCCTTCATAAATATCAACCAAATGAATTTCTTCAATCGGCAATTCCTGATATCGTTTGATAAAACCTTCCATTAACTCTGGCGTATAACTACTGCCTCCACCAATTGTAACAATCTTTAATCCTTTTTTCATAAAGCCACCTCTTTCTTTACAGGTTCACTATAAAAAGAAAAAAGAAGAAGCACAATAGATGGAAACAATCCAGATACTTTATCTCGAAATTAAAAATCGATTTGGATTTTTTTGATACTTTTTGAAACCTTAATCTCTACGATCATCTAAATAATCAATGGAATCTAGAAGATATTGATTATTTTGATCAATGTTCAATCGATAGATGATACTATACAAAACATCCATCACATATTGCAAAGAAATATGACTTGAAAATTGTGAAATGCGACTTTGTACATTTTCTAAGTTTGACATTTCAATATGTTCATCAATATAAGATGGAAACGGATTGCTTCCACTTTTCCCAATGAAAATTGTTTTTGTATGTTTTTCTTTTAATTTTTTTAAGATTTCTTCCATCCAAGAAGCCTTGCCAGAATAAGACAAAATTAAAGCAACATGATCTGCATTGGATGCCGATGCATACAATCGTTGACTATAGAAATCATTGATTGTATGTACATTTTTAGCAATCATTAACATTTTATCTTTAAAATTATCGGCCACATTTAAATTATGAGCATGAGTATAAATATCAATACAAGAAGCTTGATTCATTTCTTTCGCAATTTGTTCCAATTGACGAAAATCGAGCACATGATAGGTATCTTGAATCGTTACTTCATACAATTGAAGCATTTTATTTGCGATACTTTTCGCACCATCGCTCTTTAAAAAGGGATAGTTTACATTCAAAAGCGAATCCTTCGAAAGGGCATATTGAAAGTCTTTGGCCAGTTGAACTTTTAAATCATTATAGCCTTTTAAGCCAATTTTCTTACAAAAGCGAAGAATGGCCGATTTTGATATATATAAGTTTTCAGAAGTCTTTTGAATTGTGGATGAAATCACTTCTTCTGGATTTTCTAGGATGTAATTTGCGATATTTTGTTCAATGGGAGTTAAATGCTTTGTGTTTTCAATCGCTTGTTTGATTTTCATAAACGCTTCCCTTCTATTCTGTACTATCTCAATTATATCGAATTCAATAAAAAAAGCATCTTTCCTTTTAAGATGCCTTTAACAATTATTCTTTTTATTTTTGTGGATCTTGCATACAATTGAAGATTTTTCATTCATGAAAATGATATATTCATTGTCTGGATCAATAAAATGCAATTAATATTCTTCACTCAATAGGAAATCCACAATATGCATTGTGCGAATTCCTTGATAATTATCCGAAATCGTATCATCAAACGAAACTAAATATTTTGGATAATTATCATCTATTTCTAATAATCTTCCACACTCTCTTTTTTCGGTTTCTTCGCTTCGAATTTCTTGTGTTACTTGTATATAGATTCTTTGATTTCTGCGATTTGCAACAAAATCGATTTCCCCATGATCTGTTTTTCCAATAAAAACTTCGTAACCTCTTCGAAGTAATTCAAGATAAACTAAATTCTCCAAACTGGAAGCAAAGCTATCTTTTGTATATCCTAAAACACTATAACGAAATGCAATATCTGAAAGATAAAATTTTTCTTGTGTCTTTAACAATTCTCTACCTTTTAAATCATAACGTGAACATCGATGAATTAAGTAAGCTTTTTCTAATTTATCTAAATAACTATATACCGTTTCATTATCAATTTTACGATGCTCGGATTTTAAAAAAATAGATATGGATCGAGCTGAAAATGTATTTCCTATATTTTGAAATGTATATTTGACGATCCGTTCCAATTGATCAATTTTACGAATTTGATTTCTACGGACAATATCGGTAAAGATTGTCGAATTATAAATGTCTTTCACAATGGTATATATCTCATCTTGTGTTTGTTCTTTTAAATGTGTAGCTGGAAAACCACCTAATTTTAAATATCGAATAAATTCTTCCTTTTTATTGTCAAGCGTTTTATAACTTGACCGAAAAGTTAAATACTCTCGAAAAGATAAAGTGTAAATTGGAAAAGTAATATAACGACCTGTTAAATAAGTAGATATTTCACTAGACATCATTCTTGAGTTTGATCCTGTCAAATAAAGATCTACATCATAATCAGACATTAGGCTATTTACTATTTTTTCCCAATTTTCAACTTCTTCGATTTCATCTAAAAATAAATAGGTTTTTTTATCTAGTAAAATAACATTCTTTAACATTTCATAGATTTCTTTTGATGTCATTTCATCATATTCCATCGAATCAAAACGAAAATTTATTATTTGATTTTCTTGTGCGATTTGATCTTCTACGATTTTGTTCATTAATAATTTCAAAATTGTAGATTTTCCACAACGTCGAATTCCTGTTAATATCTTTATAAAAGGTGTATTCACAAAAGGCATTATTCGATCAATATATAATGGTCTATTTATCATATTTATCACCTATCCATTTATATTTTATCAAAAATCATAAAGTATTAAAAGTTTGTATGGTTATAATCGCAAAACTTTTATAATTTGTTTTTTTTGCGGTTATAATAATAAAAGCTAGGCATTAAATTTACCTAGCTTCTTTTCATTCTTTTTTAAAATCCTTCTAATTTATGTTCTGTATGTAAGTAACAATGGGCTTTTGGTGAATTGGCATAACCAAAGTATTCTTCATACAATTTTTGAACATCGCTATTTTCATGCGAAAATCTTTTCTTGGCATTTTGATCCAATTGATATAAATGTTTTCCACGTTCGAAAGAGAATTCTTGTCCATCATGGATTGGTTGGCCACCACCACCAACACAACCACCTGGACAGGCCATCACTTCTACAAAGTCATAATGAACTTCCCCTCGATTGATTCGATCCAATAAGGCTTTGGTATTGGCAAGGCCACTAACTGCTGCTATTCGAAGATGTATATCATCAATATCAAATTCTGCTTCACGAATTCCTTGATTTTCACAATCTTCCGTTTTTCTTACCGCTTTAAAAGCATCTTCGGATGGATTTTCCTTTTTAATGAGATAATAAGCTGTACGTAAAGCAGCTTCCATAACACCACCTGTAGCACCAAAAATAACACCAGCACCGGTTCCATCTTGCATAGGACGATCACTTTCAATATCAACCAAGGTACTTGGACTGATATGGGCTGATTTCATCATTTTCACAAATTCTCGGGTTGTGATTACTTCATCAACATCATGACCAGCATATTCCCCACTGTAAAGATTCATTTCTTTTTCATCTTTTTTCGCAAGACAAGGCATAACCGATACGGTAAAGATTTGTTCTGGTGAAACATTTAATTGTTGTGCAAAATAGGTTTTCATGACCGTACCAAACATTTGTTGCGGAGATTTAGCTGTTGATAATTGTTTTACCAAATATGGATATTGCGATTTGATAAAACGCAACCAACCTGGACAACAAGAAGTAAACATTGGTTTATCTTTTAATTCACCACTTATATATCTTTGAATAAATTCATTGGCTTCTTCCATGATGGTTAAATCCGCAGAGAAAGTTGTATCAAAGGCATAATCAACACCCATTTTTTTCAAAGCATCGAGAATTTTTCCAATCGTTGCTTCTTTAGAAGAAAGACCAAATTCTTCGAGCCAAGCTGTACGAACTGCTGGAGCAACTTGAGCAACGACAATTTTATTTGGATCCGCTATCGCATCCCATACTTTTTCCGTATCATCTCGTGCACGTAATGCACCGACTGGGCAATGGGTGATACATTGTCCGCATAAAGCACAATCCGCTTCTTCAATGGTTGCATGATTGGCAACATTTATGGTCGTTCGAGATCCAGTTCCTTCCACATCCCATACACCTAGACTTTGAATTTTCTCACAAACTTGTACGCAACGCATACATTTAATACACTTTGAAGAATCTCGAATCAGTGGAAATTCTTCATTCCATGCTTGTCGTTCAATTTCCATCTTAAATGGAATATGAATAATATTTAAATCATTGGCAACGGTTTGTAAGCTACAATTTCCACTTCTTGAACAAGTTACACATTCACAATCATGTTGTGAAAGAATCAATTCAACGGTTGTTCTGCGATGTCTTCGAACCTTAGGACTATTGGTATAAATGACCATACCTTCTTTAGCAACATTGTTACAAGAAGTTATTAAATTCTTTTTTCCTTCAAGTTCAACAACACATACACGACATGCTGCAATTTCATTAATCCCTTTTAAGTAACAAAGCTTTGGAATTGGAATACCATTTTGAGCTGCAGCTTCCATAATTGTGGTATTCTCTTCAACGCTTATATTTTTTCCATCGATTGTTAGATTTACCATATTTTTTCTCTGCCTCCCTTGAAAATGCCATATCCAAAATGATCACAGCGTAAACAACGATTTGCTTCTTGTTTCGCTTCTTTCTCGGTCATACAATTTTCAACGCCTTCAAAATCACAAACACGCGCATGTACTTCACGTTCCGTTAAATTGACACGTCCACATGGTGTACGATCATCTAAATGTGCTTCTGGAATTTCAACATCACAAGAAATTTCATGATGATAACCTAAATATTCATCAATATTGGCAGCAACAACCTTAGCTGCTGCAATGGCTTTAATAACCGAAGCCGGTCCGCTGGCGCAATCTCCACCCGCAAATACACCAGGTAAATTTTCAAAAGCGCCACTACTTTGTGTAACAATTTTTCCACGTTCAACTGGAATACCTGCTTTTTCAAAGTGAGAAGATTCAATATTTTGACCAATGGCAACAATTAATTGATCACATGGAATAAATTGATCTTCTTCACCGGTTGGTTTTACACTCGCACGTCCATTTTTAATGGAACTAATCATTTGAGGTGTAACATAAAGCCCTTTAATATGATGGTTTTCATCGACTTCAATTTTTGATGGTGCTTTAAGTGTTTGTACCTCAATACCTTCCGCAATTGCTCCTTCAATTTCGCCAGGTAGCGCAGTCATATCAGCAACTCTTCTTCGATAAATGATACTTACTTTTTTCGCTCCAAGTCGTTTGGCGGTACGAACAGCATCCATAGATACATTTCCTCCACCAATGACCGCAACTTCTTTTCCACTGAGATCCATAATTTGGTTTTTGCCAACATTTCTTAAGAATTGAACAGCAGAAATAATTCCATCCGCATCTTCATTTTCTAAACCTAATTTTTTATCGGTACTTGCACCAATCGTAATCAAAATTGCATCATATTCTTTTCGAAGCTCTTGAATCGTAATATCTACACCAATTTTTAATCCATTTTTTACTTGAACACCCGTTTTTAAGATTGCTTCAATGTCATCATCTAAACGATCTTTTGGAAGACGATAGTTCGGAATCCCATAACGAAGCATACCTCCAAGTTTTGGAAGCATTTCATAAATGGTTGTTTGATGTCCCATTAATTGTAAATAGTAAGCAGCACTTAATCCACCGGGTCCACCACCTAAAATCGCAATTTTCTTTCCCGTCGATGGTGCACATTGAGGCGGATCCACCTCTCCGGCAAAATCTGCAGCAACGCGTTTTAAGCCACGAATATTGATTGCATCATCCATCATATTTCTACGACATCGTGCTTCACAAGGATGTTCACAAATAAAACCACATGTTGTAGGAAACGGATTGTCCTTTCGAATCAAACGGATTGCATCGGCATATCTTCCTTCACCAACCAAGGCAACATAGCCTGGAATATCAACATGTGCTGGACATAAAGAAACACAAGGTACCGGTTGACTATAAGTACAAGTACAACGCCCATTTTGTATATGTTCAATATAATCATCTCGATAACCAATTAATCCTTTATAGACCATATGTGCAGCTTCATAACCAATTGCACAATCCGCAGACTCCATGATTGAAAGTGCTGTCTTTTCCATAATGTCTAAAGTCTTCATGGTGGCTTTTCCATCTAAGACTTCACGAATAAAATTATTTAATTGTCCCAAACCAATTCGACAAGGTGCACACTTTCCACAAGTTTGTGCATGACACAATTCCAAAAATGCTCTTGCCATATCAACTGGACAAAGACCTGGAGGACTTGATTCAATTCTTCTCTCTAAATCTTTGTAAAGATCCTCCATAACAATTCTTGCTTTTTTTGGAGAAACTATTTCCAAACGACTCATTGTTGATTCCACCTTTCCATTCAATAAAACCTCTCTTTATGTAAGCCCTTATTTAAGTTACAATAACACATGTTTTCACGAGCATCAATTTAGTGAAAAAATACACAACACTTGACCAGAAAAAAAGTCACAACAACGAATATCATGTTGTGACTTTTTTATTGATTTATCCAATTCAAGTAAAGCTATGTCTAAAAAAGACCATGTTACGATCTATATTCATCTACAAGTTGTACAACTGTTTTAATTAATAAATTCATATTCAATGGCTTCGAAAGATGCGCATTCATACCTACTTCTTTGGAAGCAAAACGATCTTCTGTAAAGGCATTGGCTGTCATAGCAACAATTGGTATTGTCTTTGCATCCACTCGCTTGCATGCACGAATTTGTTTGGTCGCTTCATAACCATCCATCACTGGCATACGAATATCCATAAGAATGGCATCAAATTGTCCAATTGAAGACTTTTCAAATTGTTCAAGCGCTTCTTTTCCATTCCAAGCCTTTGTCAAAATCACGCCTTCTTCTTGTAGTAAGAATTGTGCAATTTCCATATTTAATTCATTGTCTTCTACTAAAAGAATATTTAAATTTTTTAAAGATGCTGGTTTCATTTCCGTTTCTCTCAAATTCTCCTTATGAAAGGATTGATCTATTTCAAACGGAAGAATAACATCAAAAGTTGTCCCTTCATTTTTAATGCTTCTTACAGTAATTGTTCCACCCATTTTATCCACTAAACTCTTGGTGATTGACATACCCAATCCACTGCCTGCATATTTTGAATGAATAGCTGATTCTTCTTGTGTAAAGGGTTCAAAAACATGTTCAAGAAATGCAGGCGTCATACCAATACCAGTATCACGGCATTGAAATACAACTTGCATTGTCTTGCCATCATTATCAAGTTCTTTGCAGCTAATATATATTTTACCATTTTCCTTGTTGTATTTGATTGCATTACTTAAAATATTTAGAATCAAACGTTTGATATATAGTGGACTTCCAATCAATCGGATGTTTGGATCAAGCCCATATGAATAAACAATCTCTATGCCTCGATCATCTGCAAGTTTCTTTATAGAATGATAGACTTCCTTAGAGATTTCAAGTAAGTGAAACGAAACATGTTCAAGAATAATTTCACCCGATTCAAGTTTACTGATATCTAAAATTTCATTAACCAATTCTAAAAGAAGTTTCGAAGAATCTTTTATCTTTTCACGACATTCATCTCGTTTTTCCATATCATCCTGACATTTTTCAGCGATTTCTAACATTCCCATCATGCCATTGATTGGTGTACGAATATCATGTGACATACGAAGTAAAAATTCCGTTTTCGCACGATCCGCACTTTCTGCTGCCTGTTTAGCTTCTTTTAATTCTTCTAAAGCAAGCTTTAATTCTTCATTTTCTTGTAAAACATGAATTGTATTTTTCAATTTATTCGAATCTAATGCAAAAAGACAAAATACCATCCCATACACAATCGAAATTCTTCCTAACCATTCCATATCATAAATTGTTGACATAATGGTTGCAGAAATAATAAAAAAGGAAATCAATAATAAGATAGACTGATCAATCATCGGTCCATTCTCTTTTCGACGCATAACATAATAGCCAAACAAGAGTACATATCCAATAACAGAAACCACAAAGATGCCTCCCAATGGGCCTCGAACAAAAATATTTTCTGAATTAAATGAATAAACGATATCCGTAAAAAATGGAGATATTCCACAAATGGCACAAATCCAAATTGGAATTAAAAGCAAAACTTTGGCCTTTTTATTATTTTCATGTGGCCAAATATAGCGGATAAACAAATAAACAAGTAGAGCTCTTAATACATAAGCAATCGCTGATAATATAATTCGTAAAGGAGATGGTTCACTCCAAAAGCTAAGCATTTTTTCTAGATTGAATGCAATTAACTCAGCAAGTTCGCAATAGACAATGTTCTTTAATTTTCGTACATCTTGTTGATCCAAGACATTATCTTTTGCAAGGATAATCCATATAAATATTAAGCCGACAATTTCAGCAAAATTATTAACTAAAAATTCACCAATTGTCATAGTTTCCCTCCAACTCTATTTGCGATGATTGATACATGTATTTGCCCTTTGATAATATCATAGAAATTGAGTCAAGAAAATTAAGTAAAAAAGCACCAACCTTTTTGATTGATGCTAATCTTTTCATTGTTCGTAAGAAGAAACTGTATTTATCCTCATCCTTTATTTTCGTATTTTAAAATAAGTTTTCATCAAGCTTCTTTTTCCCATACTTCTTTTGCGAGCTGAAACACAGCCCAAGCTTTTGGCCATCCCGCATAAAATGCAACATGAGTAACGATTGCTGCAATTTCTTTTTTTCTTACACCATGATTTTTGGCATTCTGAAGATGATACTTCAAAGAGGAATCCGTGATTCCTTGTGCCATTAAAGCAACGACTGTAATGATGCTTCTCGTTTTCAAATCAATATCTTCATTGTTCCAATTTTCTTTAAAAAGCACATCATCATTGAAATGTGCGAACTCTGGTGCAAATTCTCCGAGCACATCTCTACCTGCTGTTTGAACAATTTTTCCCATGATAATCTTTCCTCCATTCTGGTAATGATTTTACAGATTACTGCCCAGTGCCTTCAACTCGGCAACCGCTTTTTCATTATATCTCAAATCTGCTCTGTCAAATGCCGAATAGGATTTTTGAAAGAGCATATTCCATGAAAGATATTCTGCAATACAATCAAACTGCTTGTTTATCAGCTCATACTGAATACTATCAACTGATGCGGCTCCAACGATAAGAAGGCCAACCTTCTTGCCATTTAGATACTTCCCTTTACAATAGCACTTATCAATTTCAAGTTTCAGCTGTGCTGATATTCCCCACCAATAAACTGGCGTGGCAAAAACAATCACATCAGCAAAAACAAGCTTGTCAATCGTAGGATTCGTATCGTCTTGATCAACACACCCTTTGCTGCATTGACAGAGGCCGCACCCTTTACATGGAGCAATACGCAGCTGATCCGCTGCTAGTATTTCTATCTCATTTCCATTAGAAGCACCTTTGGCAAATGCCTGAATTGCCGTAGATGTATTTCCTTTTCTTGCGCTTCCGTTTATGATTGCAATCTTCATTATCTGTCCTTCCCATTTTTCACTTCAGACTATTGTATTGTTCATCAGAAACCGGCTCACACCATTCATTTTGACAATCGATTCCAGGTACTTCCACTGCAATATGTGAAAACCAACTGTCTATTTTGGCTCCATGCCAGTGCTTCACGTTGGCTAGAATCATTACAACACTACCTTCTTTTAGACTCAAGGCTTCCTTTCCTTCTTCTTGGTACCATCCTTCACCAGCCGTACAAATCAATAATTGTCCACCACCACTTTTTGCATGATGAATATGCCAATTGTTACGACATCCTGGCTCAAAACTTACATTTGCCGCAAAAAGACCACTTTTTGGATCTGTTAATGGATTTAAAAAAGATTCCCCTATAAAGTACTTTGCATAGTCAATATTGGCATTTCCTGTTCCAAATATATTCTCTTGTTCAAATTCTTCTTTTTTTTCAAATTTCATAAGTATTCTTCCTCCTATTATTTTTTAAGCATTTTATATCGAAGCCAAACGGAACCACTCTTAAAAGCTTTTACTTTTTCCAATTTCAATAAAGTCAGCGGATGATTCTTTTTAAACCATCAAATACGGAACACATGCCTTCTCTTCCATCGATACCCGCACCAATCAATAAACTGATTTCATCCAAAAGATTGGCCGATAGAAAAGATGCATTGATATGTCCACCTCCAACTACTGCCATTCGTTCAATTGCAAATTCTTTTGCAAGAATTTGACAAGCGCGTTTTAAATCAATCTGCTCCTTACCGCAGGCAACCCATGAGATATGCTTTTCTTTTAAATAATCAAGATATTCTTGATTGACTTTCTCACTTGTTAAAACAAGTACTGGAGACGGCTGATCCATCTGATTCTTCCAAAGCAAAGAACCTTGCGTATCAACAATCACTTCATATCCATGCGCACTGCAAGCTTTATAAAAAGCTTCTTGGTGAAGTGGTGTTTGTTTTACTTGAAAACCTTCCTGGAAGTGCTATTTCTAACTCAGCTGTAACTCGTCCACTTAAACGCGTCAAAGTCTCTAAAGCATTGAGCGTATTGTAATAATCATTAACGCCTGGCAATTGTTCGGTCATCGCACAATCAATGCGACCATCCACAGATGTCATCATATGACAAATGATATAAGGTTTACTCATCCAATGATCCCTCCAAATTCTATTTCTTAAGCATATTCATACTTATGCTAAAATAAGCATAAAGGCTAAACCTAACTTTAGGTCAAGACACTTTTTTAAAAATAAAAAACCATAACATTCATTTGAATTGCAAACATTCAAACTTGTGTTATGGCTTTTCCTAATTTTTAAGCTATGATTTTATATACGATTTATAGTAATTCCCAAAATCAGCTAGTGCATCGATAATCGGTAACATCTTTTCTCCTAGTTCCGTTAAACTATAATCAACTCTTGGTGGCATCTCATGATAATCGTGTCGATTGACAAGACCATCTGCCATCATTTGCCTTAAGCTATCCGTTAATACTTTTTGCGAGATTCCTTCTAAATCTCTTTGTAGTTCATTGAATCGCCAAGGACGTACCCTTAAATTTCGAATAATTAAAAGTTTCCATTTCCCTCCAACAAGTGCAACCGATGTAGCAACTGGACATACAGGAAGTTCATCTTTTGTTTTCATATGTATATTTCCTCCATAGAAAGTATAACGCATTCATTTTTGAGTGTATAGTTATAAAAAAGTGCGTACTATGATTTGAATGTATAATCCGTTATTCTATATCTGCTAGCAAAAAAAATAAAACGGAGGATAAAACAATGACAAATTATGCAAAAACAAAAATCGAAATGAATGGAAGAAGTGAGCTTCATGATGCACTTTGCTTAAGTGGAGCCGAAATTAGTATGAACACACTTCCTGCAGGAACTAATGTTCCTTTCGTGCATGCACATAAACAAAATGAAGAAGTTTATGGAATCCTTTCTGGTAAAGGAAAAGTGATTATTGACAAAGAAGAAATAAGTCTTAACACTGGAGATTGGTTAAGAATTTCACCAGAAGCAAAAAGGCAATTCTTTGCCGCAGAAGATGAAGATCTTTCTTTTCTTTGCATCCAAACCAAAGCCAATTCTTTGGAAGAATTTACAGCTCATGATGCCATCATCTTTTAATTAAATGACACCTTAGAAACAGCACCCCACGATTATGAGGTGCTGTTGTATTATCTAAATCGATTTCTAACATTCCATTAATTTTTAAAGACTAGATTTGAAACATCTTCTTTGATATTTCTAAAAGATCCTCAAGTTCTAAATCTCTGTTTCTACGAATCCATAATTGAAAAATAGATAATGCTCATCGGTAACGAAATTCCACCAAATATGGAAAATGTGGATCATTGGGATCAATTTCAAAATCCTTAATGTCCTTTGCAACGACAGAAATAATATTTTAAAAGAAACGAGGTGTGCTATATTCACCGAGCATTACTTCCATATAGATCTTACGTTCTTCATAAAGAGCCATGAGATCCATTATAAAATTTGAATCATTTGAATTCAATATATTCAGAACGCTTCTTGTAAATATAGAGATTCCAGCATTTCTACCTGACCATCGTAAACTACTATTTCATAATGGGTGGATACTTTTCCTCAAATGCAGTAAGAATTTTAAGCAAGCGCTGATCTAAAAATACAAGCGCGTCTTTTCTAATTTTATTCGGAACACCATAGTAAGCTTCCGCAACACCACCACAGATCGCCGCTAGTGTATCACTATCCCCTCCAATGGATATTGCATTCCTAATGGCATCCTCGAAATTCACTGATTCAAAGAAAGCCAT
>CAVBLW010000015.1:0-19155 GCA_963596085.1 Bacteroidaceae bacterium
AGCGTCAGCTCTGCCCACTTAGAAGCTCGGTAATTCAATTACCGAGTAGTTCACAGGATAGATTTATTTTAGGGTGAAAAAATAAGCGATGATTATGCTATAATGATTTTTCAGAGGGGTTTTTGTATGTCAAAATCGAAAGTAAAAAGTTCAATTGTTTTATCTGGTTTGATTGGAACAGGCGGCTTATTTGTATCTAAATTGATTGGATTAGCTTATACAATTCCATTATCTTATATATTTAGTTCCGAAGCATACCAGTCGGTTTATTCACAAGCTTATAATATTTATGCGTATTTATTAACAATTTTTCAATCGGGAATACCATTTGCGGTAGCTACTTTAGTTGCTCGTTATATGGTTTTTGAAGATGCGAAAAGTATTCAAGTTGTAAAGAAAATGGCTTTCTCAATCTTAGGCTTAACGGGCTTTGTAGGAATGATTTTATTGTTTTCCTTATCGAATCTTATTGCTCCTGCCATGGTTGCAAACAATCCGGAAATCATTAAAATCATGGCCAATTCTTTACGTATTTTATCGATTGCGATTTTTTTAGTTCCTTTATTATCGGCTTTTCGAGGTTTTTATCAAGGTTTGAAGGAAATGGAAGAATATGCGTTTTCTCAAGCTTTTGAACAAATTTTTCGAGTTGCTTTTCTATTAAGTATTTCTTGTTTGGTTGTTTATGGTTGGCATTGGGAGAAAAAATGGGCCTTATATGTCGCCGTTTGTTCGACTTCAGTTGCTGCTATAGCTGCAATTTTACAATTTATTCATTTTGATCATAAGCATTCAAAAGAAATTCATGAAATGGCATCGAAACAAGAGAAGGACGCAAAGTCTTCAAAATATATCTTTAAACAAATTATTGCGTTGGCAATTCCTTATATGGTTGTTGCGATTTTAGGAAACATAGATCAAATGTTTAATAGCTTCTTACTTCCTACCGGTTTAAAGATGCACTACAATGCAAATGATACGACAACGATTATTTCTGCGACCAATTATGTAGCTGGAAAATTAAATGCGATTCCAATGATTTTAGGTCCAGGCTTTGCGACGGCTATTATTCCGCATATTTCCGAAGCTTTATCACAAAAGAATATGAAATTGGTACGTAAGAATGTCATTGATTGTTTGAATGTCGTTTTATATGTTGCGATTCCGGTTTCTTTTTGTATTTTTGCCTATGCAAAACCTTTGAATTATACCCTTTACTATTCGGAAAATTTAGACCTATCTGCTTATGCCGTACAATGGATGGCTTTAGAAGGCTTTTTAAGTACCATTGCACCTTTAGTAACCAATTTAATGGTTAGCCTTGAATTGCGTAAACATGTCATTCGAACTTTATCAATTGGTGTCATTATTAAAGGCGTATTAATTGTTCCTTTTGTTTATTTCTTAGGTGTTAGTGGCGCTGTTTTATCCAGTCTAGTTGGGACGGGGTATATTTTGTTTGTGAACTTGAAAAAGATTAAGGATAGCTATGCGGTTTCTTATCGTAAAACTTATCTAATTTGTTTTAAAATTATTATAGGAACCCTTGCTCTATGGGCTTGTTCAATCTTGTTTAATAAGCTTGGTTTATATGGCGTAAGTGGTTCGAAATTGATTTGTTTAGTTAAAATGTGTGTCAATGGTTTATTGAGCGTATTGGTTTATATTGCGGTAACATTTGCTTTAAATGTTCCTCAAAATATTTTCCATTTTAAAACAAAAAGAGGTGCTTAATGATGTATGATGTGATTGTGGTTGGAGCTGGACATGCGGGTATTGAAGCTGCGATGGCAGCAAGTCGCATGCATAAAAAGACGGCTCTTTGTACATTAAATATTGATATGGCTGGTTCTATGCCTTGTAATCCAAGTGTAGGTGGACCTGCAAAAGGAATTGTGGTTCGTGAAATTGATGCATTGGGCGGTTTAATGCCAATTGCAGCAGATCAAACAGCTTTACAATTTAAAATGTTAAACACAACCAAAGGTCCGGGTGTATGGTCTTTACGTGTTCAAAGTGATAAAGAAGCTTATAAACGTTTTGTAAAAAAAGCTCTACTTTCACAAGACAATCTAACGATTATTGAAACAAAAGTAACTTCTTTAAAAATTGAAGATCAAATTGTGAAAGCAGTTGTTTGTGAAAATGGGGATGTGATTGAAGCAAAGACAGTTGTATTGACGACCGGAACCTATATGACTAGTTCGGTTTTACGAGGACATAGTGCAATCAGTTCTGGTCCTGAAGAACAAGAAACAGTACAGACTTTATCTCAATCCTTACGTGATGCAGGCATTCATACCTTTCGTTTAAAAACAGGGACGCCACCAAGAGTTTTAAAAGATTCAATTGATTTTTCAAAGGCGAAAGTTCAAACTGGAACGAATGAATTTATTCGTTTTAGTGAAACGACAAAAGAAGAGGATGTCTTAGCTTTTGATCAGCAAGATGTTTGTCATTTAATTTATACAACCCCTAAAACTCATGAAATTATTCAATCTCATTTAAAAGATTCTGCAATGTATTCAGGATTAGTGAAAGGCGTTGGTCCACGCTATTGTCCAAGTATTGAAGATAAATTGGTTCGTTTTGCCGATAAGCCAAGACATCAATTGTTTTTAGAACCAGAATCAAAGGATTTAGATACGATTTATATTCAAGGCTTTTCAACATCGATGCCAATTGATGTGCAAGAGGAAATGGTTCATTCTTTACCAGGACTCGAAAAGGCTGTGATTAAAAAATATGCTTATGCGATTGAATATGACGCTATTGATCCTTTGCAAATGAAAGCGAATATGGAAAACAAAATTGTTGAAAATTTATTTACCGCAGGGCAAGTCAATGGAACTAGTGGATATGAAGAAGCGGCTGGTCAAGGTTTGATGGCAGGAATTAATGCGGCTTTAAAAGTTGATGGAAAAGAACCATTTATTTTAAGAAGAGATCAAGCCTATATCGGTGTTATGATTGATGATCTTTGTACCAAAGGAACCAAAGAGCCTTATCGTCTATTAACCAGTCGTGCAGAGTATCGCCTTTTATTGCGACATGATAATGCGGAAGAACGCTTATTGACTTTGGGATATCAAATTGGTTGTATTGATCAAAAACGGTATGCAAGATATTGTGAAAAAAGAGAAAAAATTCAAAAAGCATATGAAGTTTTACAAGAAGTGCATATTAAGCCAAGTGAAGATTTGAATGTTTACTTAAAAGAATGCGGCTTTGATACACTTCAAAGAGGAATGAGTGAATTTCAAATTTTGAAGCGTCCAAAGGTAACGATTCAAGGTTTGGCTCCATTTACTCAAGTTGATTTTGGACAAGAAATTAACTCGCATTTAGAAATTGCCATTAAATATGAAGGATATATTAATAAGGCAAAACGTGATGCGGCTCATCTTCAACAAATGGAAAGTGTTCAATTGCCGACAAATTTGGATTATGAACATATGGACAATATTTCCTTAGAGGCAAGACAAAAATTATCGGAAATTCGACCTTCTACACTCGGTCAAGCCAGTCGAATCTCGGGAATTAATCCAAGTGATATTGCGATTTTAGCTATGAAGGTACGTTAAGGGGGATTTATGACAAAAAAGAAGAAAAAAGGGGGACGTTTATTTTCTTTTTGTTTGATTCTATTAATTGGTTTTTTCTCTGTAGCGAGTTTTAATGAAATAAAGACAACCTTTGATTTAAAAAGAAGCATTCAAGAGTCGAATGAGAAGCTCAAGGAATTGAAAAGTAAAAGAGCAAAATTAGAATCGAAGAAGAAAAAACTACAGGATCCCGATTATATTGAATATATTGCACGTGGAAAATATTTGGTTTCTAAAGAAGGGGAGCAAGTTTTTAAATTCCCAAGCAGTAAAGATTCAGAAGATTAGCAGATGATTCCATCTGCTTTTTTTCATGATAGACTTTTCATCCTTTGTCATTTAATATTTATTTATATGCAAAATTCAGATAAACGCCATATTTTTAGTTATTTTCAAAAAATGGGGAAGTCTTTTATGCTTCCGATTGCGGTCTTACCCATTGCAGGGCTTTTTTTAGGGCTTGGAAGTTCTTTGACGGATCCTGCAACGATTTCTTCTATTCATGCGAATTCGATTTTAAGCCAAGGAACTATTTTATATAATTTTTTATTGTTGCTTAAAATGGTAGGAAAGGTCTTATTTGATAATTTACCTCTTATTTTTGCGGTTTCAGTAGCCATTGGAATGGCTAAACAAAGAAAAGAGGTTGCTGCATTATCGGCTGTTCTTGCCTTTTTTGTCATGCATACAACGATTAATAGTTTATTGATTTTTGATGGAATTATTCAAGATGGAAAAATTGTCAAAGAAGTTATTGATGGTTCAATCAGTTCCGTTTGTGGGATTCAATCCTTAGAACTTGGAGTCTTTGGTGGTATTTTAGTTGGCTTAGGTGTGGGCTATCTTCATAATCATTTTTACCAAATTCAATTACCTAAGTTTTTATCTTTTTTTGAAGGCGAACGCTTTGTTCCAATTATTTGTAGCATTGCTTATATCTTTGTTGGAATCTTAATGCGTTTTATTTGGCCACCAATTCAAGAAGGTTTAGCGCAATTGGGTTTATTAATTAATTCTAGTGGATATGTAGGAACCTTTATTTATGGAATAATCAAACGGGCTTTGGTTCCTTTTGGGTTACATCATGTATGGTATACACCTTTTTTTCAAACGGCATTGGGTGGAGTGCAAAAAGTAAATGGAACTTTAGTTAGTGGGGCTCAAAATATCTTTTTTGCGCAATTATCCGATCCACATACAAATCATTTTAGCATTGAAGCCTGTAAGTATTTTTCCGGGGAATATATCTATATGATCTTTGGGTTACCTGGGGCTTGTTTAGCGATGTTTCAAACGGCTCGTCCGGAAGCGAAAAAAAAGGTTGGTGGTTTACTTTTGTCTGCTGCCTTAACGAGTGCCTTGACAGGAATTACTGAACCGATTGAATTTACCTTTATCTTTGCGGCACCAATTTTATTTGTCGTCCATGTTCTTTTAGAAGGAAGTTGTTTTGTTCTAGCACAGCTTTGTAAAGTAGCTATTGGATTTACATTTTCAGCCGGTTTTCTTGATTTTTTCTTATTTGGCATTATTCAAGGAAATGAAAAGACCAATTGGATTATGATTGTGGTTTTAGGTATTTTCTATTTCTTTATTTATTATTTTGTTTTTAAATTCATGATTTTACGATTCGATTTAAAAACGCCTGGTCGTGAAGAAAAAGTGATGAAAGTTTTTGATAAAAAGAAACTTGATTTTACGTTTGATCACGATCAAATTGATCCACGAAGTCAAATGATTATTCGAGGATTAGGTGGGCGAAAAAATTTTTATGATTTAGATTGTTGTATCACGCGTTTACGTGCTAGTATTTACAACGCTGATTTAATTGATGAAGGTTTATTGAAACAGGCTGGTGCCGCTGCGATTATGCTTCAAAATGATGCAATTCAAATTATCTATGGACCACAAGCTTCAAATATCAAAACAAAGCTGGATGAATATATGAATAATGTGCCTGAAATTTATGATCAACCAGCACAAGGGATTTCTTTATCTTCTACATCTGAGTGGACGTTTTATTCCATTGTTGAGGGCGAAGTCTTACCGATTGAACAAGCTTGTGATGAACTTTTTGCCAATAAATTAATGGGAGATGGCGTTTTGATACGACCAAAAAATGGACTGATTCTTAGTCCATGTTCTGGTACGGTTTCTATGATTTATCCGACCAAACATGCCATTGGGATACGTTTGGATGAGGATACAGAACTCTTAATTCATTTTGGTGTAGACACTGTAAAACTAAATGGAGAAGGCTTTGAATTGTTGGTTGGCTTAAATCAAAAAATTTCACAAGGGGATGTTTTGTGGAATGCAGATTTGAAATACATAAAAGAAAATGCATTAGATGATTGTATTTTTCTGGTATTTACACAGATTAAAAAAGGTGCAACGATTGATAAAAAGTACGGTAAGCGAAAACTTAATGATGTGATTATGGAAGTTAAAGAATAGGGTGATGGCATGTATGAAATATTAAGAGTCTTGAATAACAATACCTTGTTAATTAAAGATAAAGAGGATGAATTGATTGTGATGGCAAAAGGGCTAGGCTTTTCGAAAAAAGCAGGACAAAAAGTCGAAATTCCACGAAATGCCAAACGCTATAAAATGCAAAAATCCTATCAAGCAAAACAAAGTTCCAATGAAATTATCGATTATATTGATCCAATTTATATTGAAATTGCTTCTGAAATCATTCAATTGATCAAGGATAAATTTGAAAAGATTGAACATGATATTCTCTTTTCTTTAGCGGATCATTTGTATTTTGCTATTAAACGAATTAAAGAGGATGACGGGCCTTCGAATCCTTTCTATACAGATATTCAATTGGTTTTTCCGGATGAATATGAAGTTGCTCTAAAAGCAAGGGATTTGATTCGCCAATATACAGGTGTATGGGTCAGTGCAGATGAAGTGGGTTTTATTACTTTACATGTGCATTCTGCCATCTCTGTAAATAAGGTTGGTGAATCCATGGAGGTAATTCGTGTTATTCGAGATTGTTTTAAGAAAATGCAAAAGGATTTAAATATTCGAATTGATAGCAATTCTTTATCTTATATTCGTTTGATGAATCATATTAAATTTTTATTATTACGCTTAAATAATGAGGAAGAACTCCAAATGGATATCACAAGTTTTACCAAAGAAAAATTTCCTTTTGCGTATCAGCAAGCAAAATTGATGTGTGAAGCAATTGCGAAAGTTTTAAAAAAGCCTTTACCAGATTCTGAATTGGGCTATTTAGCTTTACATTTAGAACGTATTTTATCAAGTACCATAAAATCCTAAAATCATCACAAAATTTCACATTTTTAATTGACAATCATTTCACAGAGTGTTATATTTCTTCATGTAAAGAAAATTGAATATTCAATAGCATGTTACTGGTCAAGCGGGCATTACCTATTATATTGAAAGTAGATTTTTTCTATTTTCATTTTATGGTAGCCCGCTTTTTATTTGTTATTGAATCAAAAAGAAAGGAAGAAAAAAATATGGTAGGAGTTATTCTTGCAAGTCATGGCGAATTCGCTAATGGTATTTTCCAATCAGGCTCAATGATTTTTGGAGATCAAGCGGATGTAAAACCTTGTACTTTAATGCCAAGCGAAGGTCCAGATGACATTCGAAAAAAGATGGAAGATGCGATTGCTTCTTTCGAACAACAAGATGAAATCTTGTTCTTGGTCGATTTATGGGGTGGTACACCATTTAATCAAGCGAGTGCTTTATTAAATGGCCATGAAGACAAATGGGCAATTGTTACTGGATTGAACTTGCCTATGTTGATTGAAACGTATGCATCAAGAATGTCTATGGAAACAGCCCATGAAATTGCGGCTCATGTTTTACAGACAGCTAAAGAAGGGGTTCAAATTAATCCAAAAGAATTAGAACCAGAAGAAGAAAAGAAAGTAGAAGTTGTTTCACAACCTCAAGGTGCGATTCCAGAAGGAACTGTACTTGGTGATGGACACATTAAATATGGTTGGGCTCGTGTTGATACACGTTTGTTACATGGACAAGTTGCAACAGCTTGGACAAAAACAATTGCACCGGATCGTATCATTGTTGTTAGTGATGCTGTTTCTAAAGATGAATTGCGTAAAAATATGATTATGCAAGCTGCGCCTCCGGGAGTTAAAGCACATGTTGTTCCAATCAAGAAGATGATCGAAGTTGCAAAAGATCCTCGTTTTGGCGCTACAAAAGTTATGTTGTTATTTGAAACACCACAAGATGCTTTACAAGCAATTGAAGGTGGCGTTGATTTGAAACAATTGAATATTGGTTCAATGGCACATTCACAAGGTAAAGTTGTATGTAACAAAGCAATTGCTATGGATTTAGAGGATGTAAAAACAATCGAAGAAATCATGGCAAAAGGTGTTGAAATTATCGTTAAAAAAGTACCTTCAGATGCAAATGAAGATATTAACGGTTTATTAAAGAAAGCAAAAAATGAATTGAAATAATTAGGAGGAAATTATGAATATACTTTCAGTAATATTAATTATTGTGGTTGCCTTCCTAGCTGGTATGGAAGGGGTTTTAGACCAATTCGAATTCCATCAACCACTTGTTGCTTGTACATTAATCGGTTTGGTTACTGGACATTTAAAAGAAGGAGTTATGTTAGGTGGATCCTTACAATTGCTTGCTTTAGGTTGGGCAAATATCGGTGCTGCGGTTGCACCAGATGCTGCATTGGCTTCAGTTGCTTCTGCAATTATTATGGTTTTAGCTTTAGAAGGTGGATCTTCAGTTGATACAACAAATGCAATTAATACTTCAATTGCAGTTGCTGTTCCACTTTCTGTTGCTGGTTTATTCTTAACAATGATTTGTCGTACTTTAGCTATTCCTTGTGTTCACTTTATGGATGCTGCAGCTGAAAAAGGTGATTTCAAAGGTGTAGAATTATGGCACATTATTGCAATCTGTATGCAAGGTGTACGTATCGCAATTCCAGCTGCTGCTTTATGTTTCATTCCTTCATCTGCCGTAACAGCTGCTTTAAATGCAATGCCAGCTTGGTTATCTGGTGGTATGTCTGTTGGTGGTGGTATGGTTGCCGCTGTAGGTTATGCAATGGTTATCAACATGATGGCTACAAAAGAAACTTGGCCTTTCTTCGCTTTAGGTTTCGTCTTTGCTTGTGTTAACGAATTTACATTAATTGGATTAGGTGTTATTGGTGTTGTAATCGCAATTGTTTACTTAGGATTAAAAGAATCTGGTGGAAGCAACGGTGGAAGCAACGGTGGATCGAATGATCCATTAGGCGACATCTTAAATGATTACTAGGATTTTGAAGGAGGAAAGTTAAAATGGCTGAAAAAATTACTTTAACGAAACAGGATCGTAAAAAAGTCTGGTTACGTCATCAGTACCTCCAAGGGTCTTGGAACTATGAACGTATGCAAAATGGTGGTTGGTGTTATTCAATCATTCCAGCGATCAAAAAATTATATCCGAATAAAGAAGACCAAATTGCTGCATTGAAACGTCATATGGAGTTCTATAACACACATCCATATGTTTCAAGTCCAGTTATGGGTGTTGTACTTGCTTTGGAAGAAGAAAAAGCCAATGGAGAACCAGTAGAAGATACTGCAATTCAAGGTGTAAAAGTAGGTATGATGGGACCTTTAGCCGGAGTCGGTGACCCTGTATTCTGGTATACTGTACGTCCTATTTTAGGTGCATTAGGTGCTTCTCTTGCAGTAAGTGGAAACATTATTGGTCCAATCTTATTCTTCGTATTATGGAACGTTATTCGTCTAGCATTCATGTGGTATACACAAGAATTTGGATACAATGTTGGTACTGAAATTGCCAAAGATATGTCTGGCGGTTTACTTGGAAAAATTACCAAAGGTGCTTCGATCTTAGGTATGTTTATTATCGGATCTTTAGTACAACGTTGGGTAAGTATTACATTTACACCAGTTGTTTCTCGTGTTGAACAATCCGAAGGGGCTTATATTGACTGGAGCCAAATCAAAGGAAATGCCGATGGTATTAAATCTGCTTTAGAGCAATATTCTTCTTTAGGAGCTACTGGATTAAATCAAATTAAAACAACAACATTGCAATCAAACTTAGATTCATTAATTCCTGGTTTAGCTGCATTGTTATTAACTTTATTATGCTGTAAACTATTGAAGAAAGGTGTTTCACCAATCACGATTATCATTGCTTTATTCATTATTGGTATTGTTTGTCGTGTAATCGGAATTATGTAATAAAATAGGAGAAATGTATGGCACAATCGCTGAATACAAAAGTTGATTTAACAATAAAAGGAACTTTTCTGGCCGGTCTAACAAGTACAGGAAGTATTATGGTTGGTGATCGAGCATTTGAATTTTATGATGGCCGAAATGTTGAAAAATTTGTTCAAATTCCATGGGTTCAAGTGGATCGATTGGAGGCTAGTGTTTTATTTAAAGGAAAGAAAATTTCTCGTTTTGTCTTCTTTTTGAAAAATGGAAAATATGTCTCTTTTTCAACAAGAGATAATAAAAAAACCTTAAGAGCGGTTGCAAAATATATTCCTTCGGATCGGATGTTACGTTCTTTGAGCTTTATGGATGTCTTTAAAAGAGGCTTAATGTATCTTCCGAATAAATTATTGCATTCAAAAAAATAATGATTTGAACTGGATATTCAAGATATGAATATTCAGTTTTTTTTATTCATTTGAAATTTATTTAAATATTTTACATTTTATCCTTCTTTTAGCGAATCTTGTCACTAAAATGTAATATTTATAGTTCATTATATTTATAAAAGATTAGGAGGAGAAAGAAAGGATTATATTTATGATAGTGAATATTAAGTATGAAAATGAAGATGAAAAGGAATTCACTTCGGATTTATTTGAGGAGGTAAAAAAACAAAAAGTAGAAGAAACAACCGCAACTTATCAATTTAGCACGGAAGAACTTATGAATCGAGTGAGCAATTTTATTGCGTATAATCAAAATCAATTAGAACAAAAAAGAATGCCCAAAACAATTTATTATCGAAGTGGCGATTTAGTGATTGATAGTGGGCAACATCGAATTATTAAAAATCAAAAAGAAGTTTATTTAACGCCATCATCTTGGGCGCTTCTAGAAGAGTTGATCATTCATAATGGAAATATTGTGACACGCGATTGTTTAAAGTTTCGTTTAGAGCAAACCCATTATCATCCGATATCAGATAACTTGTTGAATGTAGAGATTCGAAGATTACGACAAAAGCTAGAAGAATCGCATGAAATGCGTTATATTTCCTCAGTTTATGGGGTTGGTTATCGCTGGAAATATTTGATTGTAGCTGAATAAAAGATTTTGTTTAAAATTAAAGGGGTTTCATTAAAAATTATAAAGTTGTGACAATTTTCAATTTTCAAAAACTTACTTTTTTAGTACAATAAGTTCGTTGGAGGAAAAAATAGATATGAATAGTTTCGGATCAGAAGCATTATTTGTTGAGCATTACAAAGAAACAGCTTCCGATATGTTTGGGAAGAATTTCGAAGAATTGACAAGCGTTGAACGTTATCTTGCATTGGGAAGTTTAGTTCGTGAATATGCCAATAGCAATTGGAAGGAAACGAAGAATGCAATCAAGAAAAATAAGACAAAACAATTGTATTATTTTTCAATGGAATTCTTAATGGGCCGTTTATTGACAAGTAACTTAATGAACCTAGGAATTTATGACACAGTAAAAAGTGGTTTAGCTAAGTTAGGAATGAACATTAATGAATTTGAAGAAATGGAAAGCGATGCAGGTTTAGGAAACGGTGGTTTAGGTCGTTTGGCTGCATGTTTCATGGATTCTTTAGCTTCATTGGATTTAGCAGGACATGGAAACTGTATCCGTTATCGTTATGGTTTATTTAAACAAAAGATTGAAAATAATGAACAAGTTGAAATTCCAGATTGCTGGTTAAAGTATGGAAATATCTGGGAAGTATGGAAACCACATCATGCAGTGAATGTAAAATTTGGTGGATATATTGATGGATATGTGAATGAAAAAGGAAAGTTTGTTACATATCATCATCCAGATTTTGTAGTTAGAGCAGTTCCTTATGATGAACCAATTATCGGTTATCATACAAAAACTGTAAATACTTTAAGCTTATGGGATGCAGAAGTTGATGAAAATTCAGCACCAGCTTCAAACTTGAATAAATATTTAGAAGATGTTACGGCTTTGACTGCAAATGTCTATCCAGATGATTCAACTGTAGAAGGAAAAGAATTACGTTTAAAACAAGAATATTTCTTTGTATCTGCAGGTATTTCAAGAATTATTGAAAGTCACTTACGTGTTTATCCTTCATTGGATAATTTACCTGAAAAAGTAGCCATTCAATTGAATGATACGCACCCTGTTTTAGTTATTCCTGAATTAATGCGCGTTTTATTGGATGACTATGATTATCAATGGGATCAAGCATGGGATATCGTAAAACGTACGGTTGCTTATACAAATCATACAGTAATGGCAGAAGCTTTGGAAAAATGGCCACAAGATATGGTTCAAAGATTATTACCAAGAGTTTATATGTTGATTGAAGAAATCGATCGTCGTTGGAAATATGAAGTGGATCATAAGGGATTATGTGCAATTTATCCAAATGTAGCGATTTTACGTGAAGGACAAGTTCACATGGCAAACTTAGCAATTGTGGGAAGTCATAGTGTAAATGGTGTTGCTTCATTGCATTCTAAGATTTTAGTAGAAGATGTCTTTAAAGATTTCGCAACCATTTATCCAAATTTATTTAATAATAAAACAAATGGTATTACACATCGTCGTTGGTTGTTGTATTCAAACCCTCAATTGACAAAATTATTAGAAGAAACAATTGGACCTGAATTCAAAAAAGAACCTCAAAAATTAGAAGCTTTAATGGATTATGTAGATGATCCAATTCTTCAAGAAAAATTCATGAGCGTAAAATTACAACGTAAACAAATTTTAGCTGACTATATTAAAAAGACAGTTGGTGTTGAAGTAGATGTTCATTCTATTTTTGATTGCCAAGCAAAACGTTTACATGCTTATAAACGTCAATTGTTAAATATCTTTGCGGTTATGGATGTTTATATGCGTATGAAGAATGATTCAAATTATCGCATTTATCCAAGAACTTATTTCTTCTCAGCAAAAGCTGCACCAGCTTACTATGAAGCCAAAGAAATTATTAAATTAATCAATATGGTCGCACAACGTGTAAATAACGATCCAGAAACGAATGAGTTCTTAAAAGTTGTCTTTATTCCAAATTATTCTGTATCAGTTGCTGAATTGTTGATGAATGCTGCTGATGTTAGTGAACAAATTTCAACAGCTGGTAAAGAAGCAAGTGGTACTGGTAACATGAAATACATGATGAATGGTGCAATCACTTTAGGTACTTTAGATGGTGCCAATGTTGAAATCGTAGAACAAGTTGGATATGAAAATGCACAAATCTTTGGTTTACATGTAGAAGATATTAATCATTTGAAACATGAACAAGCTTACAATGCATGGGATTATTACAACCAACATGATAATATTCGTCGTGTTGTTGATTCATTACGTAATGGATATTGGTCAAACAATCCAGATGAATTCCGTTTGATTTACAACGATATCTTGACACAAAATGATGAATTCTTTGTATTAGCAGATTTTAATGCGTATGTTCATGCGCAAGAAGAAGTTGAAGCACGTTATCGTGATACACATCGTTGGGCACGTACAATGCTTATTAATATTGCGAAATCTGGATATTTCTCAAGTGATCGTACAATTAACGAATACGCAAAAGAAATCTGGGATTTGGAACCAATTAAATATTAATTGAATGAAACAACAAGCTTAGCCTTGTTGTTTTTTTATACAAAGTGGAGTAAAATATCTAGATGATGGAATGGAGGTCTGCCATGAAAAAAATATTAAATAAAGCATTCGCTTCTGTAATGTTATCTAGTAGCTTAATTGTTCCGATGACAAGTCCAATTATGGCTAATGAAGTTGAAATACAAATCACAAATGCCGATGAATTTGTAAACTACTTATTAAGTGTAGAAACAATTTCCGATGGGCAAATTACTTATACACCTTTTAAAGTTGTCGATGATAGTAATTATCTTTCGATTATAAATAGTGAAACAACCTACAATAAATTGACAGGATTGGATTCAAATTCAGTTATTAATCAACAAATGATTGATGATATTGATGCAATCTTATTAAAAAATACCGAAAAGACTTATCAAACTTTTTTAGCTGAGGCAAAAGCTTTACAACAAGCGAAAGAACAAGCTGCTAAGGAGCAGGCAGCCAAAGAGCAAGCCGCTAAAGAACAAGAAGCACAAAATCAAGTGATTCAAGAAAATACAGCACAAGAAAGTACAGAAAATAAAGAACAAGTTCTTCCGGATCAAGTGAGTCCAAGTGATGATACAAAGAAGGATGAAAGCACAGATACAAATCCTTCACAAGACCAAACGAATCAAGAAAAAGATACGTCAAAAGAAGATTCAAATACAGAAGATACAACAAAACAAGAGGAACAAAAACAAGAAGACACTTCGAGTGAAAAAGAACAAGTTATTCTGAATACAGAAACAAAAGTATTTACAGGAAGTGCAAATGGTATTCGCGTAAGCGTTTATGCACCAAGTGGTACTTTTGAAGAAGGAACAGAAATGCGTGTTGTTCCATTAAGTAATCAAGAAGCTTTGGAAGATGCACAGACCGCATTGGGAAAACAAGTTGATCAAGCTGTTTCGGTTGATATTTCCTTTTGGAAGGATGGTATCGAGGTTGAACCAAATGGGCATGTTTCCGTTCAATTCTCATCGGATGCCTTTGGATCTGGAAGTGAAGTATCGGTTATTCATGATGCAGGAAATGGTCAAGTAAGTGCAATGAAGACAAGTACAAGTAATGATTTAACGATTACTACGGATTCTTTCTCACCTTATACATTAGCTACGGTAAAAACAATCGAAACGCAAGTTTTAAGTTCGCCCAAGGTGGTCAATGAATTGGTTCAAAATACAACCGTTGATTCATCGAATGATGCAAATTTACTAGCAAATACAAGTGTTGAAGAAAACTTGCAAACAAAGGCTTATCAGGCTTTATCTGAAATTCAAGCAGATAGTGAAGATAGCAATGCGAAAGCACTTGCGTTTATTCAAACTTATTTGACAAGCTCAACCGGTGTTGTTTACTCACAAGCTACTTCAATTAACGCCCAAAATATTTTGAATTCAAAATCAGCTTGGGAACAATTGAGTAAAGATACGAAGATTGCTGTAAATACAAACTTGATGAAGAAAGTTAAGAAAACTTATAATAAGTTATACTTAGAAGCACAAAGCTTTTCTTCACAAACAATTCTGACGGGAACAAGTACATCTCTTGTTTCTTATTCGGTTATGTTAGGTACTTCACTTCTTGGTGTGATTTCGGTTTTAAAGAAAAAAGAACAAGATTAGTTCTCGAAAATTCGAGAACTTTTTTTTTGCAAGCTTTTTTTTATTCTTAGATTTTAGTATAATAGGGTGAAAGAAAGGTATTTTTTAATGGAAGAAAAGAAGATTGATTTGAGTGCATTGGCTCATTCAAATTTTATAAATAAATCAAATTTATATCGACATGGTGGTTATCAGCAAGTATCAAATTTGAATCGTAATGTTCGTGATTATGGTGTACACTTATTTGCGTTCTTAATTGATTTGAATATTTGTTTAATGCCAGTCTATATCTGGGTCTTAGAATTTTTATTGATT
The DNA here is from genome assembly GCA_963596085.1 of Bacteroidaceae bacterium. Lineage (GTDB taxonomy): Bacteria > Bacillota_I > Bacilli_A > Erysipelotrichales > Erysipelotrichaceae > Absicoccus. The sequence goes on from CAVBLW010000015.1 coordinate 15,419, forward strand.
TTATGTGGATTGATTCCACCGGATTTTTTCGATTTGTTGTTTTATGTCATGTATGCTTTGTTATTTGTTGTCAGTGTTTTTGTTTTAGGAATCTTTACAACTTATACCTATGGACAAAGTTTCGGAGGCTATTTAACAGGAATGAAGTTGGTTCGTTTGAATCGAAAAGAGGCTTCACCTTTGACATTAGTTTTTAGAGAGGCTTTATTCTATGGAATACCTCTTATGGTCTTTGGTTATTTTTTCCAGATTCTTGGAATGATTGTTTGGTGGGGCATTAATGCAATTTTTGTTCTTGTCAGTCCGCGTCAACAAACTTTCATTGATTTTATTCTGAAAACAATGTGGGTTTATGAACCAGATTATGAAGCCTTAACACCGGCTCAAGAAGTGGAAGAAGAAAAAAAGGTTGAACCGGAAGTTCTAAAACAAGAAGAAGTGGTTCCAAAAGAACAAGCACAAGTTGATCAAGATAAAGAAATCTTTGATCAAGTTTCTCCGATTGATTTGCATTTACGTTCCAATTATAGTGATGATGGACATTATGATGTTGAGGACCTATTTAAGCAAGCCAAACAAGCAGGGATTGAAACAATTTCAATTACAGATCATAACTGTGCTAGAGCCAATGCCGTTGCGCAACGCTTTGCACCACTTTATGATATTCAATATATTCCTGGGGTTGAAATTGATGCACAATATGGAAGCCGTCGGGTTCGTTTATTGGGATATTATATTGATTGGAATAATCCGGTATTTGATACCTATGAAAGACTTTCTTTACAAAGAGAAAAAAGTGCTTCTTTAGAAAGAGCAAGAAAGTTTGAAGCATATTGTGGTATTCATATTGATGTTGATACATTAATGCCAAATTCACGTTTCCAAACAATTACGGCAAATGACATTACGAATATGGTTTTCCATAATAAGCGTGTTCGTGAACTTTCTATTGTAAAAAAATATTTAGAAAATTCTTCAAGTGAAAAACAAGCAAGACGTCACTTTATTCATGATGTATTTGGAAAGGGTGGACCATGTTATGTTCAACCGGAATATCCACCATTTGAAGAAGTTTTAAAAGCAATTCATGATGCGGAAGGTATTGCGGTTCTATCGAGCTGGAATATGGATAATTTGAGTGATGATGAAATTGAAAACTTGATGAATCTGGGTGTTGATGGAATTGAGTGTTTCTCACCAAGAATTCATGAAGCCACAATGGCAGCCTTATTAAAAATTGCAACAGCACATCGTGCTTTTGTGACTTGTGGTTCGGACTATCATGGGCCAAGACGTCCTCGCTTTAAGCTTGGAAAGTGTTATTGTCCAGAAAAAGCATTGCCTTTGGTACGTATTATGACGAAGGCATTGGATCATACAGAAGAAAAGTAAAGATTGAGAAGTGCTTTTATTTCAAGTATAATACCAATGTATTTGAATGGCGAAGAAAAGAAGAGTACATAAGCGATATTGCATAGAGAGTTCTTGTTTGGTGAAAAAGAATAAATAGAACTTATGGAAAATGGACTTGGAGCCTTCCTTTTGAATCGTTAGAAAGGAACGTTTCCCGCGTTAAGGGCTTGAGGTGTAGAAATACACAAACTAAGGTGGTACCACGAGATTTCGTCCTTGGATGGAATCTCTTTTTTAATTAGGAGGAGCAAAGATGGAAAAAAAAGGACCTTATTATTTAACAACCGCAATTGCTTATACATCCGGTCGACCTCATATTGGAAATACTTATGAGATTATTTTATCGGATGCGATTGCCCGTTTTAAAAGAAATGAAGGATATGATGTTTTCTTTCAAACGGGGACTGATGAACACGGAATAAAAATTGAAGAAAAGGCAAAAGCTGCTGGAATTACGCCAAAAGAATTTGTCGATGACATTGCGGGTAAGATTAAATCGAACTGGGATTTAATGAATGTCAGTTATGATTATTTTGTTCGTACAACCGACCAAGCACATGAAAAAGTTGTTCAAAAAGTATTTAAGAAATTATATGAACAAGGAGATATTTATAAAGGTGAATATGAAGGTTGGTATTGTACACCATGTGAATCCTTTTGGACAGAATCGCAATTAAATGATGGTTGTTGTCCGGATTGTGGACGTAAAGTACAAAAAGCAAAAGAAGAAGCTTATTTCTTTAATATGCAAAAGTATGCCGGTCGTTTGACACAATATATTGAAGAACATCCTGATTTTATTCAACCAGAATCTCGAAAAAATGAGATGATTAATAACTTTATCAAGCCAGGTTTACAAGATTTATGCGTTTCTCGTACTTCTTTTACTTGGGGAATTCCAGTTGATTTTGATTCAAAGCATGTTATTTATGTATGGATTGATGCTTTATTTAATTATATTACAACGCTTGGTTATGATCCTTATGAAGAAAATGGCGAAATGTTTAAAAAATATTGGCCAGGTACGCATATCATTGGAAAAGATATTTTACGCTTCCATACCATTTATTGGCCAATTTTCTTAATGGCATTGGATTTACCTTTGCCAAAGAAAGTCTTTGGACACCCTTGGTTATTGATTGGGGATGGCAAGATGTCAAAATCCAAAGGAAATGTCATTTATGCGGAAGAACTTGTTGAAAAATTTGGTGTGGATGCAGTTCGTTATTATTGTTTACATGAGATGCCGTTTGCACAAGATGGAACAATTACTTGGGAATTGGTTATTGAACGAATCAACAGTGATTTAGCCAATGTACTTGGAAATTTAGTTTCACGTACGATTGCCATGTCAAATAAGTATTTTGATGGAAAAGTAAATAATGCCAAAGTCAATGAAGCTGTGGATCAAGAATTAATTGAATTGGCTGAATCGACACTTGCTAATGTTCAAGCTAAAATGGATGATTTCCATGTTGGAGATGCTTTGGATGAAATCTTTACTTTATTACGTCGTACCAATAAATATATTGATGAAACAGAGCCTTGGGTTCTAGCAAAAGATGAAAACAAACAAGATCGTCTTGCGACTGTTCTTTATAACTTACTAGAAAGTATTCGTTTTAGTGCTGTTTTATTATCAAGTTTTATGCCTGAAACGAGTGAAAAGATCTTGGATGCGATTGGAACACAACAACGTGACTTTGATTCATTAAATCAATTTGGTCAATTAGAAGAAACAGAAGTTATAAAGAAGATGGAACCATTATTCGCTCGAATTGATGTTAATCAATTTATGAAGGAAATGGATAAAAAAGAAAAAGCTCCAGCAAAAAAATCATCAAAACCAGAAGTAAGTATTGAAGATTTTGAAAAAATGGAATTTAAAGTGGGTACCATTGTTCAATGCGAAAAGCATCCGAAAGCAGATCGTCTTTTGGTTGAACAAATTGATCTTGGTGATGAAGTACGTCAAGTTGTTAGTGGTATTTCAAAATATTACAAACCGGAAGAATTAATTGGTAAACAAGTTGTAGTTGTAACGAATTTAAAACCAGTTGATCTAAGAGGTGTAGAATCCAATGGTATGATTTTATGTGCGGTTGGTAAAAAAGATTTAAGTCTTTTGACGCTTGAACATGCAATGGCCAATGGTACAAAAGTTTCATGAGTGAAAAAAACAAAGTTCTTTATAAACAAGCACAAATAGCTGGCTTAGGCTTAATAATTTTAATCGTAGGATTGGTTTATCAACGCAAAGATCTTATGGGCATAGGAATCCTATTCTTTCTATATGGATTGGTGCGTAGCTAATTGATTTGGAA
>CAVBLW010000016.1:0-36506 GCA_963596085.1 Bacteroidaceae bacterium
GACTTATACATAATTTTTATTCAAATTTAACCCACTTTTATTGATGATGAGCCAAAAAAATCAGTAATTCTTTTTGATAGATTAAAAAAAACAGTGGCTAAAAACTCTTGGATAAAGGTTCTAGCCACTTTTTTTGTTATGTAAAGATTTAACTAGTCAATCGCAATCAATTGTTTGGATTCTTCTTCTTTTTTTGCCTCCGTTGGCAAAGTGATTTTTAATTCACCATTCTCGAAGCTCGCTTTAATATCTTCTTGTTTATAGCCATCTCCAACATAGAAGCTACGCGAACAAGTACCAACGTAACGTTCTTTACGAACGAATTTTTCATTTTCTTCTTTTTCATGGGTACGTGTTGTCGTTACTTTTAAATAGCCTTGACTTAATTCAATTTGGATATCTTCCTTTTTAATACCGGGAACTTCCATATTTAATTCATATAAACCATCTTTTTCCTTGATATCCGTTTTTAAAATACTGCTTTGACTGGATAAGTCGTCGTTAAAAAAGTCATCAAATAATTGTGCAAATCCTGGATAATATTTCATCTTCAATTCCTCCTTTAATCAATCGAAATTACTTGTTTTGTTTCTTCGATTTTCTTTGTTTCCGTTGGCAAAGTGATTTTTAATTCACCATTATCAAAGCTGGCTTTGATATCTTCTTGTTTATAGCCATCCCCAACATAGAAGCTACGAGAACAAGTACCAACATAACGTTCGGTACGAACATATTTCTCATTTTCTTCTTTTTCTTGAGTACGGCTTGCTGTAATTTTTAAATAGCCTTGATTCAATTCAATTTGAATATCTTCTTTTTTAAAACCGGCTACTTCCATATTTAATTCATACATACCGTCTTTTTCTTTAATGTCGGTTTTTAAAATAGTGCTTTGGCTTGTTAGGCCATCGTTAAAAAAGTTGTCAAATAATTGTGCAAATCCTGGATAATATTTCATGTTCCATTCCTCCTTTAATCAATTGAAATCATTTGTTTTGTTTCTTCGATCTTCTTTGTTTCCGTTGGTAAAGTGATTTTTAATTCACCCTGATCAAAGCTGGCTTTAATATCTTCTTGTTTATAGGAATTACCTAAATAGAAGGTACGAGAGCTTGTTCCGACAAAGCGTTCTGTTCGTACATACTTTTCGTTTTCTTTCTTTTCTTGTTTACGCGTTGCAGTGATTTTTAAATAGCCTTGATTTAATTCGATTTGAATATCTTCTTTTTTAATGCCAGGCATTTCCATATTTAATTCATACAAATCACCTTTTTGTTTAATGTCTGTTTTTAAAATTGAACCACTGTATGTGTTTGTGAATAAATCATATTTATTTAAGTTTGGATAATATTTCATATAAGAACCTCCTAAGAGTTTTAGCACTCTATTTCTTTAACTGCTAATATCATAACACTCTTTTTAGCAGAGTCAAGAGGTAAGTGCTAATTTCTTGTGATTTTTTTCAACTTTGATTTGATACCAATTTTTTATTTTGGCTATGCGTTAATTTCTATACAATCTTGCATTGTGTGTTGTCCACAATGCGAGATATCTCACTTTTTTGCGTAAAAAAAACAGTCAATCATAAATGAAAGACTGCTCTAAATCATATTCTTTATTACTTTGTGTGTAGATTTAACTGATTATCTATATTTCGTCCGGCATATATTACTCTAAGTATTGTTACAACCTTTTTATCGCTATCTGGAATATAAAATACCACATAATTATCTACTGGAAATACACGAAGTTCACGACTTCTCCACGGTTCTTTTTCATATTTACGATAACGATCCGGCAATGTATCCAAACTTAATATTTGTTTTTCCAGACGACTAAGTTGTCCACGTGCATTTTCTGGCGATAGCAATTCAAAAGTGATGTATTCAAAAATTCTTCTCAAATCATTTTCAGCTTGTTCAGATATTTCTACTTCATATATCATGAGTCAAAATTCTTGCGAATGTCAGCAAAGGCTTTCTTCGCATTTTTTGTTCGTCCACTCTGCATGTCCACATATCCTTTCTCCAATTCTTCATTGAACTCTGCTTCTGATAATGTATTGATGTCAACAGGACTAGAAGATGGTATTTTTACTTCAAATGGAAGCCCTCTTTGTAAAATGATTTGTTTATAAAACATATTAATAGCACTGGAAGCAGAGATACCAAGTGTAGACAGGATATCTTCTGCTTTTTCTTTGACATTTGGTTCAATCCTTGCATATAAATTTGCTGATTTTGTGGCCATATAAAATATCTCCTTTCGTGAGTAGCATTTCATATATTTTTATTATATGCAAATGTCCGCACAACAGCAATACTGATTTTATACTCTAATAATCTTGTTGAATAACGGATACTAAGGTAACTACCAAGAATTCGATAAGTTTGGAAAATTCAAGCTTTATTTCCAAGCAAATACAAATAACAACAATCATTCTCAACACAAGGTTCTATTCATTGCTAAAAAACATTTATAAGGAGTCTATCATTTTTTAATCAGACTGTTTGAAAGTAGGAAAGTTTCTATTTTGTTTTGGCTTCCAGACCATCAGACAAAAAATGTCACAATAAAAAGTATTAAGTGCTAATTCTTTTTTGAAAAAAGTATTAGAAAATAAAAATCACAAAATATGTTTTTTTTCTTGCAAAAAATGTGATAATGTGTGATTATATAAATGCATTACAAGCGTTGTAATGTGGTATCGTTTGGAGCGTGACAGAGAAACCCTATCAATTCTGGCATGCTTCTTTTTTTTGCACAAAAAAAGTAGCCATAAGCTACTTTTCTAAAACCAATTCAATGAATTCTTCTTTCGTCATTTTCTTCCATTCTTTTTTTGGAATTTTAAATTTTGGTTTACCATAATTCGCATAGAGTTCTTTTTCCGTACATGTACATTCCGGACAAGTTTTCTTTAAGAATTTTAGGAAGGTTTTAATTGAATCATTATCAATATCTGCAATCCGAATTTCTTTTCCATTGGTAGTGACAATATATATAATTGAATAATTTTTTTTCTTTTGCGCACTGAGATAATGAATCATGCTCTTTGGAATATAAGCTTCTCCGGCATAGAGCCAATGTTTAGATTGGTAGAGATCACTGGCAAGATAGCCCTTTTTTAAACTACTTATATTTACTTTTTTTAGTGGTTCTTTATTGATTAAATCACTTAATTCTTGATAATTTAGCTTTCCATGTACAACTCGTGCACCTAGAGGAATAGATAAATAATAAATACATCCAGCTAAAATACAAGCCATAAAAAGATAATAGAAGACATAATAAATGGGATTATTACCATTCATGAAAGCTTGAATCGAACCAATAATCCAAAAAAGAAAGAGTAAAATCGTAACAATTAAATAAATCAATCGAATTGTTTTATAACGTTTATCAACCATATGAACACCTCGTTTTGTATTATACGACAAAAAGGCAGAGCGTGCTATAATTGTAATATGTATAAGATGACTTGTCCTGCTTTTATTCTTGAAGCTTTAAATATTTTAAATCAACATCATTTTCAAGCTTTTCTTGTGGGTGGATGTGTTCGTGATCAACTTTTAGGCATTGAACCGAAAGATTATGATATTACAACCAATGCACGACCAGAAGAAATTGAGGCTTTGTTTGAAGAAACGATTCCAACTGGAAAAAAACATGGAACGATAACGGTTTTATTGCAGGAGCCTATTGAAATTACAACCTATCGGACAGAATCTGATTATAAAGATCATCGTCATCCCAATCAGGTCTATTTTGTTGATGAATTAGAACAAGATTTAGCTCGTCGAGATTTTACAATCAATGCCATGGCCTATCATCCAAATGTTGGTTTAGTGGATCCATTTGGTGGAAAAAAGGATTTAAAAGAAGGCATTATTCGAACCGTAGGAAATCCATATCAACGGTTTTCTGAGGATGCTTTGCGTATGTTTCGTGCACATCGCTTTGCGGCTCGTTTTCATTTTAGAATTGAGGAAAATACCGCTCTTGCGATTCAAGCATGTTCATCAAGTATTTCTTGTGTGTCTAGTGAAAGAGTAAGAAGTGAATTGTTGGAGATTTTACAAACAAATCCATATCAAATTGAAAAAATGACACAATTATTGTCACATTGGATGCCAGAATTAGAACTGTGCAGAACATGTGAACAAACAACCCCTTATCACGATACGAATGTTCTGCACCATATTTTGCGTGCTTGTGCCTTATTAAAGCCATATGATGAAACTTGTATGTATGCTTTATTTTTTCATGACTTAGCCAAGCCTGCTTGTAAAACGACAAGTGATGGCGCTGATCATTTTAGAGGGCATCCGGTACTTGGGCAAGAAATCGCAAAACGCCTTTGTGAAGATTTTAAACTGACGAAGCAGCAACAAAAAGAAATTCCTTTATTGGTACGCTATCATGATGAAAAAATGAATGATCCTTATCAATTTATTGAAAAACTCTGTTTGAAAGAAGGAATGGATGATGCATGGATGCAAAAATTGTTTCGTGTAAAATATTGTGATATTATGGCGCATTCTTCTTATGGACAACAAACAATTCAAGTTTTAAATCATCAAATTGAAGTCTATGAGGAGTGTAAAAGGAATCGCCCATTTGCTTTAAAGGATTTAAATATATCCGGAAAAGATTTACTTAATTATCCAAAGATTCGAAAAGAACAAATTAAAGGCATTTTAAAAGAGATTTTATTGATGTGTTTTCGAAATCCAGAAAAGAACCAAAGAGAAGAATTATTGGAGTATATACAATGCAAATATTCATGATGATTTTATTGTTACTCGTATTAATTTGTTTATTGATTGTTTTATTCTTTTTATTTTCACATTCAAAGAATAGTCAAATACAAGATGTTTTAAAGGAACAAGAAAATACGAATTTAAAAGAAGATTTTCGTTCAATTATTTCACAAATGCAAAATTTGCGAAAGGAACAAGCCAGTAGTTATCAATTGATGGACTATTTAAGTCATCAAATGGATTCAATGAATCGTGTGATGACCAATACGAAAGCACGTGGTACATGGGGAGAATATCAATTGGAATATTTACTATCGGTTTATGCAGGTTCACAAACAAGTATTTATTCGATGCAATATATTTTAGAGAATGGGAAAATTGCAGATGCGATTCTTCATTTGCCAAATACGGAAAAGGTCTTATGTATTGATTCGAAATTTCCTATGGAAAATTATCTTCGCAAGGAAGATAAGGTATTTCAAAAAGATGTGAAGAAACATATTGATGATATTTCTAAAAAATATCGTACAAAAGAAACTTTAGATCTATCCATCTTATTTTTACCAAGTGAAGCAATTTATCAAAGCTTATGTTCTTCTTTTCAAGAATTGATTGAATATGCCTTGAAAGCGCATGTTTTATTGTGCTCACCTTGTACATTGGTTGGTATTATCGATACTTTGCTTGCGAGCACGAAAGATTTTTATCGTGCAAGTCATATGAAAGAAATCGAAAAAAATATTCTTGCTTTACAAGAAGATGTAAATCGTTTATGTTTACGAAGTGAAAAGGCTGAAAGAACACTCCAAAGCTTAGAAAATCAATTTCATGAAGTTTCGATTTCAGCCAATAAATTAAATCATCGAATGAATCAGATGATTGATGGAAAGGAACATTATGATTACAGTGATTAAGGGAGATATCACACGTTTAGATTTTGATGTGATTGTTAGTGCAGCAAATACATCTTTGACACCAGTGGGACGAGTTGCGAAAGCTATTTTTGATACAGCGGGATATCGTTTACAGGATGCTTGTCAACGACTACATGGTTGTCATACAGGTGAAGCCAAAATGACGCTTTCTTATAATCTTCCCTGTCAAGCAATTATTCATACGGTAGGTCCCATTTATTCTGGAACCAAAAAAGATGAAGAATATTTAGAAGCTTGTTACTGGAATTCCATGTCTTTAGCTTATGAATTTTTTAAACTCAATCATTTGAAGCATATGACTTTAGCTTTTTCTTCAATCTCTTGTGAAACGTATGGCTTTCCAAAGGATAAAGCTTGTACAATTGCTGTAAAAACCATTCAAAAAATTAATCAAGAATATAAAAAGGCTCAAGATATAGATGTTATTTTTGTTTGTGAAGATGAAGAAAACTATTTACTTTATAAGGAAGCTTTAAAAAAATGAAATCGATTGTAGAACTCAGTCATGCTTTTTTAAAGCCTGCTCTTCATCGACAAGCGCATTGCATTGATGCAACTTTAGGTCGTGGAAAAGATAGTCAATTTTTCTTAGATGAAGGTGTTCGTAAAGTATATGCTTTTGAAATTCAAGAAAGTGTTTGTATTGAAACGAAAGAAAAAATAAATGATTCACGCCTAGAAATCTTTTTAATGAGTCATGAACAGTTGGACTGTATTCAACAGGAGATTGATGCCATTATTTTTAATTTTGGCTATTGTCCAAATGGAAATTCAGCGATTACGACGCAAGCTTGTTCAAGTTTAATTGCTGTAAAAAAAGCTTTAGTACAATTAAAGCGAAAGGGAAGAATGGCATTGGTTTTTTATCCACATGAAACGGGAATTGAAGAAGCCAAAGAAATTGAGAATTATTTAAAGAATTTAGATTCATCTTATGATTTGATTGAAATAAAAAAATGGAATCCTCAATCTCCTTATTTGATTGGGATTGAAAAGAAGTAGTCGGATTACCGACTATTTTATTTTGTTAGGTACTTGACAAAGTATAGTAGTAAACATAATATAATAGTGAAAGGGGAAATCGTATGAATCCACAGTTTAAAAAAGGGGTTCTTCAATTGGTTGTCTTAAAGACCATTTCAGAAAAAGATCTCTATGGCTATGAATTGGTGACGAAAATTAATGAAGTGATCGATGTGAATGAAGGGACCATCTATCCTTTATTGAAACGCTTATTGAATGAATGTTTATTGGAATCCTATTTAAAGGAATCAAAAGAAGGACCACCTCGAAAGTATTACCATATTACGGATTTAGGAAAAAAGACTTATGCAGAGCTTTATGAGGAATGGATAACATTTTCACATAATGTGAATGCGTATTTGAAAGGGGAACGTTTATGACAAAGAAGGAATTTTTAAGTAAGTTGGAAAAGAAGCTACAATTCATTTCGGATCAAGAAAGAAATGATATCTTATTAGAATATGGTTCGTATATTGATGATAAGATGGCAAATAATTTCAGTGAAGAAGAGGCAGTTGCTGGCTTTGGAGATGTAGATGAGCTCGCAAAAGAAATTTTAGAGGCTTATCATATCAATACCAATTCATTTGAATCCAAAACGGATAAAACCTTAGATCATGCCTTTGAACAAACCGAAAAATTTGTAAAGGCGATTGGACATCTTGGTTTGAATCAATTCGCTCATTTGATTTTTGATGCCATCGTCTTAATGATTCTATTATGGATTGGTCGTTGGATTACCATTGATTTGTTTGGTAATATCTTCTTAGGTCTATTGTTTAGTTTTATTGATATTAATACGAATTGGATACAGGATTCTCTATTGTTGGTCTTTAAATTAGCCTATGGTCTATTTGCACTTTACTTCTTATTTGTGATTTTGAAAAGAAGGTATAAGCGATATAAAAATCAACAAATACAACCTGGAATTATGAAAGATGTCAATCAAGCTTGGCAAGGAAGCTTATCGGATGAACAAGAGTCTACTTTGTATCATGAAAGAAGAGATGAACAGTCTTGGTCAATGATTTTTGTGAAAATTATTTTACTTATTATTGCTCTACCCTTGATTTGTATTACATTATCTGGAATTTTCTTATTCATAGCTTTTTTAGCCCTTTGTGCAATCTATAAGACTTTTAGCTTAGGTATCTTTTTAATGGGATTAAGTGGTGTAAGTATTTGCATTGCTTTATTATGGCTGATTTTTTATTTCTGGCCAAAAGGAAGGGAATCTCATGCGTAAGATCATACTTTTATTTGTTTGTTCCGTTGTTCTTTTTTTATCGGGACTTGGTATTTTTGCCAGTGAATTATCACAATTCAAAACGCAAAAACAAAGTCTTAAAGGTAAAGAGGTAACAGTCGAAAAGAAAATTGATGAGGATGTCGCAAAGGTATCCTTACCTGATTATTGGGAAGTGGATGGCAATCAAGCACTTCAAATTGATGCCCAAGAAGATGAAAACTTGGATGCAAATACCATAAAAATCACCTATTCGAATGTTATGGAACTCGAAAGTGATGTAGAGGATGACGATGATCAAGGGAAAACAGTCTATATGGGCTTTTATTTGGATTTAGATTTAGAAGATTCAAAAAAGAGTTGGCAAGATTGGGTTGAATATGGAGTCAACATATGGAAAAGTAAAACAATTCCTAGATATCAGCTAACAGAGAATCAAAAAAAAGTTGAAATTCGATATGGATCGAATCTAAAGGATAAAATTATATATGAAGATTGAAGCTAGAAATAGCTTCTTTTTTTTAAAGTGCTTTTAAGCTTGATTTTTTAATCTTTTGATAGGAGGTATCTTATGTTTGTTCGAAATAAAATTATTTTAGGTATTAGTTTAGCCTGTTTATTTGCTTCTATCAATCCAGTTTATGCACAAGAACAACCACCGGAAATGCAAGAAGGTGGTAATCAAGGACAACCAGGTTCGGATGCATCAAATATCACCTATTCGTCGGTAAAGGATTTAAGTGAAGATAGTACAATACAAGATGAAACGATCGAATCGACAGGAAGTGATGAAAGTGTGATCCATAATTCAAATGGCGCAAGCAGTACAATTTCAAATGCAACGATGAATCAATCCAGTGATACAAGTACAGGTGGCGATAATGCGAGTTTCTATGGTGTTGGAGCAGCTGTCTTAAATACCGATGGAACACTTTATGTAAAAGATTCAAAGATTACAAGTGATGCGAAGGGTGGCGCAGGAATCTTTTCTTATGGGGATGGAAAAACGTATGTTTCAAATACAAATATAAAGACCAAAGAAGATACAGCTGGAGGACTTCATGTTGCAGGTGGAGGCATTCTTTATGCGTATAATTGTAAGGTGAAAACGAATGGACAATCAAGTGCTGCACTTCGAAGTGATCGTGGTGGAGGTAAGATGGTTGTCAATGGTGGGACCTATACAACAAGTGGAATAGGCTCACCAGCTATTTATTCAACAGCCAATATTGCAGTAAAAAAGGCAACCTTAACTGCGATGAATTCAGAAGCAACCTGTATTGAAGGTGAAAATGCTGTTTATTTATATCAATCCACATTAACAGGAAATATGTCTGAGGATTCTCAAAACGATTGCACTTGGAATGTGATCTTATATCAAAGTATGTCAGGTGACTCACAAGAAGGGAATGCAACATTCCAAATGGTTGGAGGAACATTAACGGCTAAGAATGGTGGAATGTTTTATACCACAAATACACAATCTACCATCACTTTAAAGGATGTAAAAATTAATAATTCTGAATCCAATGATTTTCTATTGAAATGCACCGGAAATTCCAATGAAAGAGGATGGGGACAAAGCGGTTCGAATGGGGCGGATTGCGTATTTACAACCTATCAACAAAAAATGGAAGGCAATGTTCTTTGGGATAGCATCTCAAATTTAAATATGATCCTATGTGATTCAACAACCTTTACAGGTGCAATTCTTCAAGATGAAAGCAATGCAGGTAGCGGAGGCGATGGTTCAGCCAATTTGACCATTGATAAAGATAGTACATGGATTGTAACGGGTGATAGTGTTTGTACAAATTTAAACAATGCCGGAACAATTCGTGATGCGAATGGTAAAAAGGTTACAATTCAATCCAGTGATGGAACTGTTTATGTAAAAGGAAGTAGTGATTACACAATTACCGTGGCAAATTATACGGATTCAGCCGATACGACACAAGCAACATCAATTACTTCATGGGTTGATTTTAAGGAAGAAAAGCCCAGTGAATTAAAATAAAATTTATGTAAGAAGGTTCTTTTTGTGGGATAATAAACCGGAAAAGAACTTTTTTATTTTTTTAAAGGATGATTAAATGGATATTTATCAAATTCTAGTTACTTATAATAAACCTTGGTCAACGAATGAAAAGATAGCATTTGGCTTGCTCTTGTTAACAATCGCAATAATTTTACTTTTTGCCTTGTATTGGAAGAAGTTAAGTAAAAGACAAGTTATCGCATCTTTTCTCTTAGCTGTTTTTTTATCGATTGTTTTTGAAAGTACAATCTTTACACGCGTTGTATCAACCCGTAAATATGAGTTGATTCCTTTTTGGTCTTGGAAAGCGATTTATCAATATCATGATTGGGAATTATTAAAAGAGGATTTATTGAATTGTATTTTATTGATGCCTGTCGGTATTCTATTACCTTTTATAGTAAATCATGAGTTCTCTTGGAAAAAAGCTTTAGCGGTTGGTGTTTCTATTTCTTTGGTGATTGAATGTAGTCAGTTGATCTTTATGCGTGGTTTATTTGAATGGGATGATATCATCCATAATGGATTTGGATGTATGCTTGCATGCTTTTGTACGAATCGACTTATACGAAAATATAAAAAGGACTAAGGAGAAATCCTTAGCCTTTTATTTTGGTAAGAGGTGGTACTTTTTTAAAGAGATGAAGTCTTTCAACCAACTCTTGATAAATCGTTGGATCAAATTGTTTTGTACAAATGATTTCATAAGTAATATTGAAAGCTGTAATGCTGTAATTTGCTGAATGAAATCCATTACGGAAATAGAAATCTCTTCTTCGTATGCGAAGTGCATTGTTTTCAGCTTGTGGATCACAAATTTCAATTTCGCCTAATAAATTATAAGTAGGAAATTGTTCTTGCATGTATTGAAGGCATTGTGCACCGTAACCTTTGTTTCTAAAATCAGGATTGATTGCTAAATACATGCAATAAATCGTATTTTTGTATAAAGCACAATGCGTAAAACCAATCCATTGATCTTTTTCATAAAAAGCCCAAAAGATATAATCATCCTGCGTTCCAAGTTCGACCAATTGAGAAAACTTCATTTGTTCCATTTTAGGAAAGCTTGAACGATAAAGTGCTTTGACTTGATCTATATTGTGTATATTCACATCAATATGGTTCATATTTGTACTCCATTAATGTATAAATCAACATTTTTTTCTAGAACATCAAAATTGACTTCTCCATCTTGTAATAAGACCGAAACAAAAGTTTTATTGTCATAGTTATTACCTAGAGCAGCTTGTGCTTTTTCTTGTAGAGAACACATTTCATAATATCCATACCCATAAGGTAAATAGAGTGCTGCGTCATAACAAGCTGAATCATACAAACTTGATAAAGTGCTTGAATCGTATTGATCTTCATATTTTCCAATAAATTCATCTTTGCTTAATTGATTTAAATGAATATCCAAATCAAAAATAGCTAAAAGATAATAGGAAATATCCGCATTATCCATGATTAATTTCGCTGTTTTTTGATCAATGTTTGGTAAATATTCCAAAGCTTCTTTTGCAGCAAATTCAGCAAAACCTTCTGTAAAGGCTGTTTCACTAATCAAATATTGAATATTGTAAGTATGATGTTCTTTAAAATAATTGTATTGATACATATGTCCTGGTATTCCCTCATGAGCAAATGTCGTATAGGTATCAATTGAAGATAAATCATCACCAAAATCTTTGGCATTAAAACGAATCCGATTGGTATCATCTGAATCAATAATTGGTGTTTGATAATAGGCAATAATACTAGATGAAGTTTGTTCATCGGGTAGATTTTGAATATCATAAGCAGGAATGGTAATTTCTGGCATATTCTGCGTATAATTTTCAACCAAGAAAGCTAAAATCTCATCAGAACTTGTAAAGGAAGTGGAAGAAATCTTATTTAATTTATTGGCATTTTTTTCTAAATTTTCACTCGCCTCATTATATGCGTTAACAAGTTCTTTATAAATTGTCTTTGCACTTTTTGATGAAGAGGCTTGTGATTGAACCGTTAAAGCATAGTATTTTTTTCCATTCTTTAAAGAAGTGACAGGACGTGCTTCTTGGTTATCTTTTTTTAGCTTTTTAAGTTCTTTTTTCATATAGCTAAAGCTTGGATAATAGACTTCATTTAATGCAGATTCAATTTGTTCTTTATAGCTTTGAGCAGTGGATGCATCTAAATTCAATTCATCAATTTCTGTATTTATATTGTTTTGAATTTCATTGTTTGATTTATTTTTTAAAGTCGAATTTATCGTTTTTAAAGTGGATTGATAATCAAAACAAAGCGTTTCCTTTTTGGCTTGTTTTTTCGAATAGGCAATCGCTTCCTTGGTATAGCGTTTACTATCTTTTAGTAAGGTAATAAAAGCTTGAATATCATATTCGGAATAGATATCAAAATTCGCAAAATAATTATTTAGAGTTACCGGAACACCACTATTTTCAGACCAGATGTTTCCAAGATATTGATATTTTGATTTGCTCAATTCTTTGCTGGAAGCATAACTTGTTTCATATTCATCGTAAATTTCTTGTTGTGTTCGATCTAAAGTATTTCGATCGAAGGCTTCTAAAGCTTTGATGTCTTCTTCTAATTCTTTTTTATCTTCTTTATCACTGGTAAAGGATCCTAGAGTGATTTCAATATCATCTGTCGAAATGCCAAAAGTTTCAGGATTCGAAATATAGTTATGCATTGTTGTATAGCTATCTTCTAAGGTTTTCTTGAAATCATCTTCTAGAAAAGTTGTAAATTGCTCGTTGGCACTTGATGCAGTTGTTTCTTGGGCATAGATGGGTATGCTGCTAAAACTTAAAGAAAGTGCACAAGAAAACGCAAATATTTTTTTATACATAAATTCTCCTTAATCATTTTTTTTATATTGAACGATGGTTTGTTCGATTCGATGGTTTTTCACTTCTTTGACAACAATCAATAAATCTTTTGTTCGTACTTCAAATTGCGAACCATCTTCAGGTATATGCCCATATTGACTTAAAATATATCCATTAAAGGTTTCATTTTCTTCATCATTTAAGGAAAGGTTTAAAGCTTGTTCAACATCTTCAATTTCAGCCGATCCATAAATACGCCATTGGTTGGAATCAATTCGTTGGATTTCTTTACGATCCAATTCATCTTCTTCATAGATTTCCCCAACAAGACTTTCCATAATATCATGTAAGGTAACAATCCCCGTCATTCCTCCATATTCATCGAGAACAATGGTGAAATAATTTTTATGTGCAGTCATTTCCTTGAATAAGTGATCAATCTTGCAGTTTTCTGCTTCAAAGAAAGGTTGATCTACCGCATAATTGATAATTTCATCTTGATTGGAAGGATCGCTTAAACGGAAATAATCGCGTGTATCTAAAATACCGACAATATCATCTTCATCTTCCTTACAGATTGGATAGAAGGTGTGACGATTATCATGAATGATTTTTTTCCATGTCTCAGGAGAATCCTCTAAATGCAATAAAATGACATCACTTCGATGTGTACAGATTTCTTCAATGGCGATATCATCCATTTCAAATATATTTTGAATCATTTCAGTTTGTGCTTGTTTGATATTTCCAGCTTCACGACCAACATGAATCATTTCACGAATATCTTCCTCAGAAACATTTTCATCCGCAAAAAAAGTTGGAATCTGAACAGGCAAGGTAAGGATATATAAAATTGGATGAATCCAAGCATAGAGATTTAAAACCAATTTAGAACCATCCAAATGATGCGCTAAACGCTTTGGAATTTGGATGGTGCAAAGAACATTGAGATAAATGGCAATCAGAGCAACCACAATGGAATTAAAGGGAATCCATAGACATAAAAAATAGACAAAAAAACAAGCGCATAGGATATGAATCCATCTTGTTTCTGCATAATATTGATTGGTTTTGACTAAGTCATCATCATCAATATATTCTTGTGTCATACTCGCAAGAATAGATAAGAAAATACAAAGAATAAAGAATAATATATATATGGGAACAGACCCCTTCATAAAATCGACTCCTTTTTTAAAGAATCATACCCAATTTTATACATGAAATCAATTTTCTTTGTCTTGGATGATGATTTGTGCATCCTTAATTTGTTCCATTAAGAAAGATAGAATTTTTTGTCGTGTAACAATGCCAATAAAAATTTGACGATCATCGACGATTGGTACGAAGTTTTGTGCTAAAGACAATTGAAATAAGACATCAATTGGTTCATTAATCGTACAAGCCTTCATGAAGTCAGCTCGAAGTAAGTTTTGAATTGGACTGTGTTTGTCTTCTGGATTTTTAAGGATATACCATAGGCAATCCCCTTCACTTAAGGTTCCTATATATTTCCCTTCTTGATCAATAACTGGCATGGCTGTAAAGTGACAATCTTGTAAAGCATCTAAAGCTTGTTGGATGGACATCATTCCATATAAATATTGAACTTGATCTTTTGTTTTTAAAAAGAAAAAAACATTATCTAACATTTGTAAATTTCACCTCAATAAGAATGTATCAAAGAATTATAGGAAAGGTTTCAATAAATTATGGGAAATTCATGGCTTTCTGTTTTTACTAAATTTTATGATATTTTATTCTTTTGGTACAGTTTTGTATGACCTTTTACCATAATCACACTTGAATTTTTTCTTTGTCTAATATGAATCTTTATCATAGTTTTGTTTGTATATCTTTGTATCAATATTCGACTTTATCTATTCGCTTATTTGGAATCAAAAAAACATGTTAAACTCCCTATTCTTTGGACGTACGATCTGCTGAAAACGGCGGATTGTACACTTTTTTACATGGTCGTAAAATTCGTCTATGATTGCTGCATCATGGTAAAAAAAGGTGGTTTAGTTGTCTTCTTTGGAGGAGTTCCTAAAGGTTCTAAAACAGAATTAGATACGAACTTGATTCACTATAATAATATTTGGATTAAAGGACATTTTGGTGCTTCCTATGATCAATCCAAACGTGCTTTCCAATTGGCTACTTCAAAAGGCTTCCCAGCAGATAAATTTATTACCCATATTCTTCCTTTGGATCAAATCAATGAAGGGATTCAATTAACGAAGACTGGAGAAGCGATTAAAGTTGTCTTACATCCTTGGGATTAAGAACTCACTGACTGCAATCTATGGATTAGATGCAGTCCTTTTTTATGAAACTTATGTAATAATTCGATATACTGTTATTGAGGTGATTTGATGTATACAGTAATTGGGGTTCTTTGTGCAATTGTGGGTGTTATTTATATTGTGCATATGATACGCAGTCGAAGTGATTCTTAAAATTAATAATGAGGCCTAATTTTAAAGATTGGGTCTAATTTTTTTTGGCTTGTTTTATGCAAATCCGAAGTAACACTTTCGATTTGCGTAAAAATATTATAAAATATTTATGTAAATACAAAGTTGCACTTTCGATTTGCATAAAAATGGAGGGCATTATGTTTAAACGAACGATTTATCAAAAAATTAAAGACTGTTTAGAACATTATCCGGTTGTCGTTGTGACAGGGGCAAGACAAGTAGGGAAATCAACAGAAGTTTATAAATTAGTAAAAGATTGTGGGTTTCATTATGTGTCGTTAGATGATTTGACGGAAAGAAGTTTAGCACAAACGGATCCTATGTTCTTTATCCAACAACATGAACTACCATTAATTATTGATGAGGTACAATACGCACCAATTCTTTTGGAAGTCATCGAATCCATAGTAAATAAGAAACGATTAGAGCAAGGTAGTGCAAATGGTTTGTTTGTACTGACGGGATCACAAGCTTTCTCGATGATGCAGGGGGTGACACAATCCTTAGCAGGAAGATCTTGTATTCTGACCATGATGCCATTAAGTGCCAATGAGATTGATGCAAAAGAAGAAAAGGTCTTTGTACCATCGATGTCTTGTTTCAAAAAAGAAATTCATCCAATTTCAGTGAAGGAATTGTTTAAAAGAATCGTTCGAGGCTTTTATCCTGAATTACATAGAGATCCTGAATCAGATGCATCCCTTTACTATAGAAATTATGTCAATACCTATATTGATCGAGATGTTTCTGAATTGATCAATATTAAAGATAAACTTGTGTTTCATAATTTTTTACAACATATGGCTACTTTAACGAGTCAACAAGTCAATTACGCTTCCATTTCTAAAATGGTTGGTGTGAGTGCAGGAACAATTAAATCCTGGTTATCGATTTTAGAAGCGAGTGGTATTATCTATTTCTTACAACCTTATAGTGAAATCAAGTTATCGAAAAGAATTGTGAAAGCACCTAAAATGTATTTCGGCGATACTGGATTAGCTGCATATTTGGCAAGAATCTATAGTTCAGAAAATTTAGAAATTAGTAATTTAGCCGGTGCTTTCATGGAAACCTATGTCATGAACGAAATAAAAAAATCCTATATAAACAATGGAAGAGAATTTTCGGCATATTATTACCGCGATTCGAATCAAAATGAAGTAGATTTAATACTATTAGAAGATGGTTATATGCATTGTGTAGAAATTAAGAAAGGGAGTCTATTTTCTTTAAAGGATGTAAAGGGCTTTACACAATTAGAAAAAACAAGCTTTAAAAAAGGCATTTCTTGTATTTTGTGTAATACTGAAAAGAATTATGCCTTATCAAAAGATGTATTCGTTTATTCAATTGATGTGATTTAATCCTTAAAAAATCAATTGAAATTTCGAATTCCATTTTTCAATGTATAAAATGATTGAAAAAAGTGGCGTATGTGGTAGAATTAATTCGACCAAAGATGGAGAAGAAAAGAAGGATTGAAAATATCCTTTTTTTTAAGAAGATTGGAGGATCGATTCTATGAATCAATATTCTTTGTTGAAAATGAGTGATTTATCCAATGAAGATATTTTTAGTATTCTTCACGATGCTAAACTTTTTAATAATTCTTATAAAGATTGGCAATTACCAATGCAAAACGCATTGGTTGCTAATCTTTTTTTTGAAGCATCAACAAGAACGCACTTTTCTTTTGAAAGTGCACAACTTCAATTGGGATGTAAAGTTGCTGATTTTAATGCAAGTACTTCAAGTGTCACCAAAGGGGAATCTCTTTATGATACAGTCAAAACATTTGAAATGATCGGATATAAATGTGTTGTTATACGCCATAGTCAAGATGCGTATTTTGATGAATTGAAAGATATTCAAATTCCGATTGTGAATGCCGGAGATGGGAAAGGAAATCATCCAAGTCAATGCTTATTGGATTTATTAACTTTGTATAATGAATTTGGGACTTTATCGGGTTTAAAGGTTTTGATTACCGGAGATATTTTGCATTCTCGTGTTGCTGCAAGTAATAAAGAGGCTTTGGAACGATTGGGTTCACAAGTCTTATTTGCTGGACCAAGTGAATGGGCAAGAAAAGACCAAGCGATGGTTGATTTTGATGAAGGTGTGCAATGGGCTGATGTGGTTATGATGTTGCGCATTCAAAGAGAAAGAGGTGCTAGCTTAGGGGATATGTCCGATGCTGAATACCTTGAAACGTATGGTCTTACAAAAAAGCGATATGAGAAAATGCAAAAACATGCCATTATCTGTCATCCAGCGCCTGTGAATCGTGGTGTAGAGATTGATAGCGATTTGGTCGAAGCGGATAAAAGCCGTATTTTTGAGCAAATGCATAATGGAATGCTTGTGCGAAAAGCCATTATGAAAAGAGCCTTTGGCTATGCTCCATTTGAGGAGGAAAGAAAATGAAAGTGATAAAAAATGGACAGGTGTTAACTCCATCTGGACTTAAAAAAGTAGATATTCAATATGAAGAGGATCAAATCATTGCCGTTGGTGAGAATTTAAACGGGGATGAAGTGATTGATGCTTCAGGAAAAGTTGTATTACCTGGACTTGTTGATGTTCATGTGCATTTACGTGAACCAGGGCATGCTGAAAAGGAAACGATTGCGACTGGTTCAAAAGCAGCCGCTCATGGTGGATTTACATCTATTTTTGCGATGCCAAATGTCATTCCGTATCCAGATGATCCAGAAACAATGGAAAAATATTTAGGTTTGATTGAAAAAGAATCGCTTGTTCGAACTTATCCATATTCTACGATCACGACAGAAGAAGCGGGCAAGGAAGTTGTAGATTTTCATGAAATGGCCCAATTTACAAGATATTTTAGTGATGATGGCGTAGGTATCCCAAATGATGAAGTTATGGCAGAAGCCATGAAGAAAGCCAAAGAAGAAAATGTCATCATTGCGATGCATACGGAAGATATGAAATATCGTAAACCAAATGCATCGGTTCATGACAGTTTAGTCAATCGTAATCGAGGCTATATTGGAATTCCAAGTGCTTGTGAAGCCGAACCTTTAAAACGGGATTTGGATTTAGCTTGTGAAATTGGTAATATTTATCATGCATGTCATATTTCGTGTATTGAAAGTCTTCAATATTTAAAAGAGGCTAAAGAAAAGGGTGGAAATATTAGTGCGGAAGTAACAGCTCATCATTTATTATTAGAAGATGAGGATGTACAAGGCCCAATGTTTAAAATGAATCCACCTTTACGCACACATGCAGATCGAATGGCTTTGATTGAAGGTCTTGAAGATGGAACGTTAGATTTTATTGCCAATGACCATGCACCACATACAATGGAAGAAAAGACGCGTTCTATGGAAAAAGCGCCATTTGGCATTGTTGCCTTAGAAACGAGTTTTCCACTCTTATATACGGAATTTGTCGTAAAAGAAAAAAGATGGAGCCTTGAACAATTGGTTCAATGGATGTCAACAAAACCAGCTGAGCGTTTTGGCATTATGGCTGGTAAAATAAAAGAAGGATATCTACCGGATTTTACCATTGTTGATTTAAATGAAAAGTATACCATTGATGCTTCAACATTCGAATCGATGGGAAAAAATACACCATTTGATGGATGGGAAGTACAAGGTAAAATATGTGAAACAATCGTCGGTGGATTAAGCGTATGGAAAGGATAAAAGTGATGGAACGATTATTAGTATTAGAAGATGGAAGTGTATATAAAGGAAAAGCTTTCGGAGCAGATAACTTTCAAATGGGAGAGTTGGTCTTTAATACCTCAATGACAGGATATCAAGAAATTTTAACGGATAATTCGTATTGCGGACAAATTGTCATGATGACTTATCCTTGGATTGGAAACTATGGAATTAATAGTGATGATAATGAAAGTATGATTCCAGCTGTATTTGGATTTGTAGTTCGTGATTATAATGAAGTTCCAAGCAATTGGCGTAGTCAACAAAATTTAGATGAATATTTAAAACAAGTAAATATTCCAGGAATCTATGGTGTAGACACACGTGCCATTACTTTGAAAATCCGTCAAGCAGGAACGATGAAAGCAATTTTAGCGAATCCAGATGCAGATATTGATGCAGTTGTTGCGGGCTTAAAAGCAGGGGATTATTTACATGATCAAGTGAAACGTGTTTCAACAACAAAGATCTTCCCTATTCCAAACAGTGGAAAACGCGTTGTTTTAATGGACTTTGGAGCTAAATTAGGAATCGTTCGTGAATTGTCAAAACGAAATTGTGATTTGATTGTTGTGCCATATGATACACCAGTTGATGTTATTTTGGGTTATAAGCCAGATGGTGTGATGTTATCCAATGGGCCAGGAAATCCAGAAGATGTCAAAGTTGCAATTGAAACGATTCGTCAATTGATTGGCAAAACATGTATTTTTGGTATTTGTTTAGGACATCAATTGATTTCTTTGGCTTGTGGAGCAAAAACTTATAAATTGAAATTTGGTCATCGTGGAGCGAATCATCCAGTTGTAAATTTAGCCAATGGATCGGTTGAAATTACCAGTCAAAACCATGGTTTTGCGGTTGATATTGATAGTTTGAAAGATACAGATTTAGTGATGACACATCAAGCCTTAAATGATAAATCTTGTGAAGGTGTTCGTCATACAAAATATCCAGTGTTCTCTGTTCAATATCATCCAGAAGCTTCCGCTGGACCACAAGATAGTAATTATTTATTTGATGAATTTGTAGAAATGATGGATAAGGAGAATGCACATGCCTAAACGTACAGATATTCATAAAATTTTAGTCATTGGATCAGGTCCAATTGTCATTGGGCAGGCTGCAGAATTTGACTATTCTGGATCTCAAGCTTGTCAATCACTTCGTGAAGAAGGATATGAAGTTGTTTTAATTAACTCGAATCCGGCAACAATCATGACGGATGAAACAATTGCCGATCAAGTTTATATTGAACCTTTAACAAAAGATTTTGCGAAACGTGTTATTTATAAAGAAAGACCAGATGCCATTTTAGGAACTTTAGGTGGACAAACAGGATTAAATTTAGTTGTTGAATTACACGAAGATGGAATTTTAGATGAATTTGGTGTTGAAATTTTAGGAACACATTTAGAAGCAATCAATCGTGCAGAAGACCGTGAATTATTCCGTTCTTTAATGAATGATTTAAATGAACCCGTTCCAGAATCAAAGATTGTACATACGGTTGAAGAAGCAGTTGAATTTGCCAACAAAGAAGGATATCCATTGGTTGTACGTCCAGCCTATACTTTAGGTGGTACCGGTGGTGGATTTGCACATGATGAACAAGAACTTCGTCATATTACCGATGCTGGATTAAAAATGTCACCTGTTTCGCAATGTTTAATTGAACAAAGCATTGCAGGTTTTAAAGAAATCGAATATGAAGTTATGCGTGATGCTAAAGACAATGCGATTGTTGTATGTAATATGGAAAATGTGGATCCAGTTGGTATTCATACTGGAGATTCCATTGTTATGGCACCAGCACAAACCATGACAGACCGTGAAAATCAAATGTTACGTAATACATCGTTACGAATCATTCGTGCATTGGGTATTTGTGGTGGATGTAATGTGCAATTGGCTTTAGATCCAAATAGTTTTCGATACTATGTCATTGAAGTAAATCCACGTGTTTCTCGTAGTAGTGCTTTAGCAAGTAAGGCAACAGGTTATCCAATTGCTAAAATCAGTGCTAAGTTAGCGGTAGGACTTGGCTTAGATGAAATTATTAACCCGATCACAAAGACAAGTTATGCATGTTTTGAACCAGCATTGGATTATGTTGTAACAAAATTCCCACGTCTACCTTTTGATAAGTTCCCAAATGCAGATCGTCAATTAGGAACGCAAATGAAGGCAACGGGTGAAGTTATGGCTATTGGCCGCACTTTTGAAGAAAGTTTCTTAAAAGCGGTTCGTTCTTTGGAATTAAAAGTTGATCATATTGAAAAGAAAGAAGTACAAAATCTTTCGAAAGAAGATTTATATAATAAAATCAAAGCTCGTGATGATGAAAGAATCTTTGCGATTTTAGAATGGATGAGACAAGGCTATGAAGTTGAAACGATTCAAGAATTAACAAAGATTGATGAATTGTTTTTAGCTCATTTCCAAAAAATTGTGGATTTAGAAAAAGAAATGAAAGAAAACGTTGGAGATTTATCAACTCTTCGAACGTTAAAAGAAAATGGCTTCTCGGATTCCTATATTGCACGAAATTGGAAAATGGAAACCAGTGATCTTTATAATCTAAGAAAAGAAAATGGCATTTTACCAGTTTATAAAATGGTTGATACTTGTGCAGGTGAATTCTCAAGTGAAACGCCATATTTCTATTCAACTTATGAACAAGAAAATGAATCCATTTGTTCGGATCGTAAGAAAATCGTCGTTTTAGGTTCTGGACCAATTCGTATTGGACAAGGGGTTGAATTCGATTATGCAACCGTACATTGTGTACAAACCTTAAGAGAATCTGGCTATGAAGCAATCGTAATCAATAACAACCCAGAAACGGTATCAACGGATTTCTCAATCAGTGATAAATTGTATTTCGAACCTTTAACAACTGAAGATGTTATGCATGTGATTGAAGTAGAACAACCTTTAGGGGTTATTGTTCAATTTGGTGGACAAACTGCAATTAATATTGCAGATAGCTTAGAAAAACATGGTGTTAAGATTTTAGGAACAAGTCTTGAAAATATTAACCGTGCAGAAGACCGTCATGAATTTGAACAAATGTTGGATCACTTAGGTATTCCTCAACCAGAAGGACAAACAGCTGTAACTGTAGAAGAAGCTTTAGTTATTGCCAATAAGATTGGTTATCCAGTATTGGTACGTCCAAGTTATGTTTTAGGTGGACGTGCGATGGAAATTGTACATAATGATGATGAATTACGAATTTATATGGCAACAGCCGTTAAAGAAATTAGTCATGATGCGCCAATCTTAGTTGATAAATATGTCTTAGGAAAAGAGCTTGAAATTGATGCCATTGCTGATGGAGAAAATGTCTATATTCCAGGTGTTATGGAACACATTGAAAGAGCAGGAATTCATAGTGGAGACTCTATTAGTGTTTATCCAACACAAATTGTTTCACAAGAAGTAAAGAATAAAATTATTGATTATGGAACAAGAATTGGAAAAGGATTCAACTTTATTGGATTGTATAATATTCAATTTATTGTCGATAAAGAAGAAAAGGTTTATGTACTTGAAGTAAATCCACGTAGTAGTCGTACGGTACCATTCTTAAGTAAAATTACAGGCGTGCCAATGTCACATATCGCAACGAAAGCGATTTTAGGTGAAAGTATTGAAGCACAAGGGTATACACCAGGTTATAAACCAGAAAAAGAAAATCAAGTTTTTGTTAAGGCACCTGTGTTCTCTTTTGCGAAATTGAGAAGTGTTGATACGGTTTTAGGACCTGAAATGAAATCAACAGGAGAAGCCTTAGGTGGCGATGTGAATTTAGAAAAAGCCTTATATAAAGCACTAATTGCGAGTGGTGTCCATATTCCAAATCATGGTTCGGTTTTAATTACGGTTTCGGATGAAGATAAAGAAGAGGCTTTACAGTTCGCAAAACGTTTCTCAAATATTGGATATGGCTTATATGCAACCAATGGAACTGCAAAACTTTTCCGTGATCATGGTTTATTTGTTCATGATGTCGCAAAAGTTAGTGATGAAAGTGATGCAGAAGATGTTTTAGATGTCATTAGTAAAGGTGAAGTTAACTTTGTAATCAATACGATTTCAAATAAAGAGAAAGCTTCAAGCAGTGATGGTTTCTTGATTCGACGTGTTGCAGCTGAAAATAATATTTCATGTATGACAAGTCTTGATACAGCACATGCTTTATTAGGTGTATTAGAATCACGTTCCTTCTCAATGATTAGTATGAATGATTTGGAGAAATAGAATGGTAGAAGATGCTAAAATACGCTCAAATGTTTGCATTGGGCAAGATACGTATCGAATGGAGCTCGTTTGTGATTCATCACAAGCGGCTCCAGGCCAATTCATCCAAATTGAAATACCGGATTTCTTTTTAAGACGTCCAATTTCAATTTGTGAAATTAAAGAAGATGGGCTTGTGATTATTTATAAAGTAGTTGGCAAAGGAACAGAAAAATTAGCGACCTTAAAAGAAGGAACGGTAAATATTTTTGGACCTTTAGGAACTGGTTTTCCAATTGAAAAAGTCGATCATGTTGTTTTAATGGGTGGTGGAGTTGGTGTTCCACCTTTGTATGAAACCGCAAAACAATATTTAAAACAAGGAACGCAAGTCGATGTCATTCTTGGCTTTAATACACACCAACAAGCGCTTTATGTTGATGAATTTAAAGCTTTAGGTACAAATGTTTATGTGGCAACGATGGATGGTTCACAAGGAACGCAAGGAACGGTAATTGATGCGGCAAATGAAAACCAAATCCATTGTGATTTTGTCTTGGCCTGTGGTCCTTTACCAATGTTACGTGCGATTCAAAATACTTATCCAAAAGGATATGTATCTTTAGAAGCACGCATGGCTTGTGGAATTGGAGCTTGTATGGGTTGTGTTGTTAAAGATCAAGCGGATCATGCTTTACGGGTATGTAAGGATGGACCCGTATTTGAATTCGGAAAGGTGGTTTTATAATGAAAATTTCGGTAGAATTGCCAGGTTTACATTTGAAGAACCCAATTATTCCAGCTTCCGGATGTTTTGGATTTGGGCGTGAATTTGCAGAATTGTATGATTTATCTCTTTTAGGTGGAATTGCGATTAAAAGTGCAACCCCAAAAGAACGTTTTGGGAATCCAACGCCACGTATTGCAGAAACACCAATGGGTATGTTAAATGCGATTGGTCTACAAAATAAAGGTGTCGATGTCATTATTGAAAAGGAACTTCCTTTCTTAAGTCAATACGATACGGAAATCATGGCCAATGTTGCAGGCGCTTGTGAAGAAGATTATGTTGAAGTGATCAAAAAATTAAATGATCAACCAGTCATTAAAGCCTATGAATTAAATATTTCTTGTCCCAATGTGAAACATGGAGGAATTGGTTTAGGAACAGATCCAGAACTTGCGGCCCATGTAACAAGAATGTGTAAAGAAGCAGCAACTAAACCAGTCTATGTAAAATTATCACCAAATGTTACAGATATTGTTGCGATTGCCAAAGCAGTTGAACAAGCTGGTGCAGATGGACTTGTTTTAATTAATACATTAATGGGAATGCGCATTGATTTAAAGAGTGGAAAACCACTTTTAGCCAATAAGACGGGTGGTTTATCTGGACCTGCAATTAAGCCAGTTGCGATCCGTATGGTTTACCAAGTGGCGAGTGCTGTATCGATTCCAGTGATTGGCGTTGGGGGAATTCGTAATGCAGAGGATGTATTGGAATTTTTAAATGCGGGCGCTAGTGCGGTAGAAGTTGGTGCACAAAATTTTGTAGATCCTTATGTTTGTAAGAAAATTATTGAGGATTTACCTCAAGTTTTAGAAAGATATGGATATTCATCGATTGATGAAGCAATTGGAAGGAGTTTAGAAAATGAGTAAAACAATTGTGGCTTTAGATTTTTCAAGCAAAGAAGAAGTTGTAGATTTTTTATCTCAATTTGATGAACCAATTTATGTCAAAGTGGGTATGGAATTAACTTATGCTTGTGGATTAGATATTATTAAAACCATCAAAGAAATGGGACATCATATTTTCTTAGATTTAAAATTACATGATATTCCAAATACCGTAAAAGGTGGAATGAAAAACTTAGCTAAATTAGGTGTAGATATTGTTAATGTCCATGCGGCTGGTGGTATTCCAATGATGAAAGCTGCAATGGAAGGTTTAGAAGAAGGGGCAATTGATGGAAAACGTCCATTATGCATTGCGGTTACTTTATTAACTTCCATTTCAAAGGATATGATGAATGAACAATTAGGTATTGATGGAGAAGTTATTGATACGGTTGGACATTATGCTAAAAATGCCAAAGAAGCTGGTTTAGATGGTGTTGTATGTTCTGTTTATGAAGCACAAAAAATTCATGAACTTTGTGGGGATGATTTCTTGACTGTAACACCAGGTATTCGTTTGGCAACTGACTCAGTAGGAGATCAAAAACGTGTCGCAACACCAGATTTTGCCAAAGAACAAGGTTGTGATTATATTGTGGTTGGACGATCAATCACAAAGAGTGAAAATCCATCAAAAACATATCAAGTCATCGAAGGAATGATGAAGTAGGAGTAAATATGGAAGCATATAAAAAAGAGTTTATTGATTTTATGTTGGAATCCAAGGTTTTAAAGTTTGGGGATTTCACGTTAAAGTCAGGAAGAAAAAGTCCATTTTTTATGAATGCAGGTGCCTATGTAACTGGTCAACAATTGATGAAATTAGGCGAATACTATGCGAAAGCTATTGTAGATACGTATGGAACGGATTTTGATGTGTTATTTGGACCAGCCTACAAAGGAATTCCTTTAGCTGTTGTAACTACAATCGCTATGCATAATTTATATGGCAAAGAAGTTCGTTATTGTTCGGATCGTAAAGAAGAAAAGGATCATGGAGCAGATAAAGGAAGCTTCCTTGGATCAAAGCTTCAAGATGGTGATCGTGTCATCATGATTGAAGATGTTACAACATCCGGAAAATCAATGGAAGAAACAGTACCAAAAGTTCGTGGTGCAGCGAATGTTGAAATCGTTGGATTGATGGTTTCTTTAAATCGAAATGAAAAAGGGAAAGGAAGTAAAACAGCTTTAAGTGAAATTGCTGAATTATATGGCTTCCCAACGGCTGCTATTGTTTCTATGCCTGAAGTAATTGAATATTTAGATGATCAATTGGATTCAGAATTAAAAGAGAGAATTGATGCTTACTATAAAGAATATGGAGCAAGTGAATAGAAGTGGGATTCCACTTCTTTTTTCGTGCATAAATGCAAGCGCTTACGTTTATTTGATTTTTGTGCTAAAATAAAGAAAAGAAATATCATTATTTGTGGAGGTTTTTTATGAAATATCCAGTTATCACAATTACCCGTGAATTTGGTTCGGGTGGACGTACAGTTGCACGCCAATTGGCAGAAAAATTAAATTATGATTATTATGATTATAATTTGGTTCAAAAAATTGCTCATGAAAGTGGATTGGCAGAATCTTATATCGAGGAACATGGAGAAGATGCAAATTCAGAAAGTTCTTTGGCATTCGCATGGAATAATTGGGGCGGGTCTATGTCTGATCAATTATATGTTCTTCAACGAAATGTCATTATGGATTTAGCAGATAAAGGAAAATGTGTCATTGTTGGTCGTTGTTCGGATTATATTTTACGTGAACGAGAAGATACATTGCATGTCTTTATTCATGCGGATCCAGATTTCCGTAGAAAACGAGTTGTGAATGTCTATGGAGAAACGGACGAATCCATTGAAAAACGTGTTGCAAAAAAAGATAAACGTCGTATTGCTTACTACAAATACTATACAGATCAAAAATGGGGACAAGCAACAAATTATCATATTTGTTTAGACAGTGGCTTATTAGGAATTGATGAATGTGTAGAGATTATTTCTAAGATTGTCAGTGACAATCAAGAATAGATTTGTTAGAATAGAGAAACAAAAGGGAGTAGCTAGCACATTGTGTTTACAGCTTCGTCAATACGATTCTTTGAATCCGGACTGTATGTAAATAGCGAGACTTTGGTTAGAAGGCCAGAGTCTCTTTTTCTTTGGTCAATGGAGGAGTTTATGCAAGTATTTATTTCATTAGGAATGTTAATTATTGGATTTGTTTTATTAGTGAAAGGTGCGGATTGTTTTGTGGATGGTGCTAGTTCAGTTGCAGCACGTTATGGCATACCGCAATTAGTGATTGGTCTAACCATTGTTGCGATGGGAACAAGTTTTCCAGAAGCAGCCGTTAGTATTACGGCAGCGTTTAAAGGAAGTGCTGGAATTACCATTGGAAATGTTGTAGGATCAAATATTTTAAATGTCGCAATCATATTAGGCTTAGCGAGTGTGATTGTGCCAATTCAAATAAAGAAAAGTACTATTAAAAGAGAATTGCCTTTCTCTATGGTAATTACGATTTTATTGCTTTTATTTGGTTTAAATGGAAAGATATCTCGTTTTGATGGCGTTCTATTGTGGCTTGCTTTTTTATTTTATTTATATTATGTCTACCAAATGTCAAAACATGCACAAGAACAAGAAGAAATCAAAGAACTGTCTTTATCAAAGAGTTTAATTTATATTTTTGTTGGTTTAGCTTGTATTTTATTTGGTAGTGATTTAGCTGTAGATGGAGCAACACAAATTGCACGAATCTTTGGAATGAGTGAACGTTTTATTGGTTTAACCATTGTAGCTTTAGGAACTTCCTTACCTGAACTGGTAACGAGTGTCTCAGCTGCAAAAAAAGGCAATGCTGATATCGCAATCGGAAATATTGTGGGATCAAATATATTTAATATTTTATTTGTGGTTGGAACATCAGCTTTAATTATTCCTGTTCCATTTGAAACACGTTTTATTATTGATAGTTTAATGGCATTTTTTGTTTTATTTGTATTATGGCTTTGTGTATATAAAAAACGTGTACTCGAAAGAAAACATGGAATCTTTTTATTAGGAATTTATTTGGGTTATTTTATTTATCTTTGTCTATAATATAAAAAGGAAGAGCGTTGCTCTTCTTTTTTAAATACAAGGTTTAAATTTTGGTGAAAGATTCAAAGATTTGACTTGATTTTCAATGATACGAACAATACCTAATCGAATTGTATCTTGAGCTACACCATATAGAATGTATAGGGCATCCTCGATAACCAGGCTTCCATTTTCTTTCATCGAATATAAATCGATAGTTGAAAAATCAAAAAAATCTTGCGAAGCGTCATCTAAGCTGATGCCATAATTATCATGTCCAATCGAAAATAAATACATGTACTCTTCATCTGTATAAGTACATTGAAGAATCGTTCCAATTGGATATTTTTGTTTATAGTTTACTTCGACGGATGGTTGATGATATTGACCCAGGAGATCTTTTAAAATCCATTGGATCTTTCCTGTATTCGTTTCAATCGCATTTTCTAAAAGCTGTACCATAACTTCTTCACAAACATCATCCCTCTTTTCGAGATAGTTTGAAGGTATCTTTATAATTCTCTTTTTTTTACCAAAGGAAAATCCGTATAAACTTTTTCCGATGGAGTAAAGATAGATAAATTCATCTTCAGTAAAAGGATTCAACAAGATGGATCCAATTTCATAATCCAATTGATAAGAAGGAGTTACATTGGATATGTTCGATATTTTTGTGTTTGAACGCAGGAAATTTATGCGTTTCGTAAAATAAGGCGCATGTTCACTTTTCTCTTTGATTAGTTTTTTATACATTGGGATGAATTTGAATTCATATTCCATCTTATGCAAATCACTACAAACATTGAGATTTAATCGTTCGAGATTAAAAATCTGTAAATGATAATATTCATAGTTTACGCCAAAAGATTCTTTACCATAATTCATTAAATAAATATATTGATCATTATTGGTTGTATTCGTTAAAATTTCTCCGATTGGATAAATACAATGATAGCTTATCTCTTCTGTTATTTTTTCTTTTGGCTTTTTTTCCGCGTTGCGAATTTGTTCATTTAAATGCGCATTTGATAATTGAACTAAACAATCGATGGATAAATTTTGGAATACAATTGGATGATCAATATCAATTTGATTTCCTACTTCTATATGTAATCCATTTGTATCGAATTCTTTGCCATTTTTTGAAAAAGGATACACTGTATATTGATTTCCTTTAATACTTCGAATGTAGTAATAACATCTCTTTAAACAGATAATATCTCCTTCAAATAAATGAATCGGTATAGAAAATTGTAAGACACCTTTATTGCGAATATTTTCATAAGCTTTTAGTTCTCTTGCGATTTGAACAATCGTATATTGATCAAGTTCTTTATCAAAGGATCGTATATGCGAAATAGGAAGTATATATGCTTTATTAAATTGGATATTGGAATCGAGATAGATATTCTGTTCTTCATCATAGACCATATTGACAAAAACATGTTTTTCGTAAGGCTTTAAATATTTTGGATGGGTTGTGCATGCATATCCATACATTTCATTTTCTGATTTTTTTACAATGAGATAAGGACGATCGCGATGCCCCTTTGGAACATGTTTTAGAGTACGATCTGTAAGAGGCATTTTACAGTAAACTAAATCACCAGGTTGAATTTGTTCAAATAGTTCCTTTTGGAAATTCGTAGCTTCGCTTGTTGGGTGAAAACCAATATTTGAAAAATTTGGTGCAATTTGGCGATACTTTTCTTGTGTTTCGAAAAGAACATGTTTTTCTTCCTTTGAAAAAAATTGTCTAATTTTATTTAGGAATTGATGAAATGGTGCAAACATAATATAAATCCCCCTTTTATATATATTGATACAAAAAGTGACAACATCGATGTCTATTACTTTCGTTTGGATCATAATAGGCACATTTCTATTTTGTGCTATAATAGATAGGTTAGAGGTGAAGCATGGAACAAAATTCTTTATTTTCACAGGAGGAAGATAATCGACCATTAGCCGATCGTATGCGTCCAGAATCATTGGATGAATATGTCGGGCAATCTCATTTAGTTGGCCCACAAAAGATTTTATGGATGATGATTGAATATGATAAGGTTTCATCGATGATTTTCTGGGGGCCACCTGGTGTCGGAAAAACAACGTTGGCAAGAATTATTGCTCATCAAACAAAGTCTCATTTTGTGAATTTTTCTGCAGTTACATCTGGTATTAAAGAAATAAAAGAAGTGATGAAAGATGCACAAATGCGAAAGAATATGGGACAAGAAACGATTGTTTTTGTGGATGAAATTCATCGTTTTAATAAGGCGCAACAAGATGCTTTTTTACCTTATGTGGAAAAAGGAAGCATTATTTTAATCGGAGCAACAACCGAAAATCCGAGCTTTGAATTGAATAACGCTTTATTGTCGCGTTGTCGTGTTTTTGTTTTAAATGCTTTAACCCAAAAAGATTTAGAAGAATTAATTGTACGTGCGATTCAATCACCAAAAGGTTTTGGTGAATTACATATTGATATTGCCCAAGAAGATATTGAAGCCATTGCTGCTTTTGCGGGTGGAGATGCACGTTTTGCTCTCAATACCTTAGAAATGGTTGTTTATAACAGTCCAAATGATATTGAAGGGATTCATGTTTCAAAAGATATTTTAAAACAGTGTTTACAAAGAAAATCTTTGGTCTATGATAAGCAAGGTGAAGAGCATTATAATATTATTTCTGCACTACATAAAAGCATGCGCAATAGTGATGTGCAAGCGAGTATTTATTGGTTGGCACGAATGTTAGAAGCAGGTGAAAATCCATTGTATGTTGCTCGTCGAATTGTACGCTTTGCCAGTGAAGACATTGGAATGGCAGATAGTCGAGCCTTGGAAATCTGTATTGCAGCTTATCAAGCTTGTCATTATTTAGGCATGCCAGAATGTAATGTGCACTTAACCCATGCGGTTGTTTATTGTGCTTTGGCGCCGAAATCTAATGCGCTTGAAGTTGCTTATTTTGCAGCAGCGGATGATGCGAAAAAAACATTGGAAGAACCAGTTCCTTTGCATATTCGCAATGCGCCAACAAAATTAATGAAAGACTTAGGTTATGGTGCAAATTATGAATATAGTCATGATTATAAATATCATATGACCGATATGCAATGTTTGCCAGATGCTTTAAAAGATCAAGTTTATTACAAGCCAACACATCAAGGTTCCGAAATTAAAGTAGAGAAACGAATGCAAGATATACAAAAAATCAAACAAATGCTTGCACAAGAAAGAAAGAAGAGATAGACATGCTTATAAAGATACATTCATTAGAGGAAACAAAAGAATTTGCACAAAAATTAGCCCATCTTTGTAAAGGAAAAAATATAGTTATTACTTTAGATGGGGATCTTGGCGCAGGAAAGACGACATGGACGCAATTCTTTGCGAAAGCTTTGGGTGTTAAAGAAGTTGTAAATTCACCAACATTTACTATTATGAAATCTTACAAGCAAGGCGATGGACAACCTTTGTATCATATCGATGCATATCGCCTAGAAGGCATTGAACAAGATTTAGGTTTTGAAGATTGTTTTGATGAAGGAATTAGTGTTATTGAATGGGCTGAGTTCATTGAATCTCAATTACCTTTGGATCGTTTAGCTATTTCAATTGAAGAATTAGAGGATTATCGAAATGTAAGCATCAAAGGATTAGCCCAAAAAAGTCAGAAAATAGTGGAGGCATTGCATGATTAGTTTATGTATGGATACGGCCTATAAACAATTGGTTTTAGGCATATATCAAGATCAAAAATTGTTAGCAGGTATCGCAAAAACGGCCTTTAAGAAACAAAGTGAATCGATTTTTGTGGAATTAAATGCTTTATTAAAAGAAGTGGAATTGGACTATAAAGATATTGATCGTGTCATTATCACAAAAGGACCTGGATCCTATACGGGAATTCGGATCGCAATGACTATTGCCAAAGTTTTATGTACACAAATGCATAAAGAATTATATTGTATTTCAACGATGCAAGTCTATGCTGGAATGAAAGAAAAAGCCAATGTCGTCTTAGATGCAAGAAGCCAACGTGTTTATATTGCGCATCTTGAAAAAGGCATCATTCAAGGAAAAACTCAAATCTTATCTTTAGAGGATGCACAAGCTTTTTTAGAAGAAAATCCAGCTCCTTTGTATGGGGATACATATTTATTTCATCAAGAGGAAGAAAATGTAGATTTCTTAAAGAACTTTATTGAAGTTTCAGCACAAAAGGTAGAGAACATTCATGCCTTAGTTCCAGATTATTTAAAAGAAAGCAGTGCTTATAAAAAATGATTCGTTCAATCGAAAAAGAAGATTTAGAACAAGTTTATCAATTGGAACAAGTTTGTTTTCAAGATGCTTGGTCTATGGATGAATTGAAAGAAGAATTGTCTCATTCTTATGTTTATGGATGGATTCTTGATGGATATGCTTATATATGGATTTGGGAATTATATGAAAATGCTGAAATTGTGCGGATTGGAGTTCATCCAGATCAAAGACAAAAAGGCTATGGAAAACAATTGATGGATCATGCATTAAAACATGCATGTAAACAGGATTGTCAACAAATTAGTTTAGAAGTACGCGTATCGAATCAAGGGGCAATTTCATTATATGAAAAATGTGGGTTGCATATTTCACATCGTTCGAAAAAACACTATTCGGATGGTGAAGATGCATATGTGATGTTGGGTACATTGTAGGAGGAAATATGATTGTTTTAGGAATCGAATCAAGCTGTGATGAAACAGCTGTTGCTATTGTGAAAAATCGAAAAGAGATTTTATCAAGTGTTGTTGCATCACAGATTGATGTACATAAAGAATTTGGAGGCGTTGTCCCTGAAGTTGCAAGTCGAATTCATGTCGAAAATATTTCTTATTTAATTGAAGATGCTTTGAAAAAAGCCAATTGTACAATGGATGATATTGATGTCATAGCTGTTACGAAAGGCCCTGGATTAATTGGTTGCTTACATGTTGGGGTGCAAGCAGCGAAAACTTTGGCTTTTGCCTTTCATAAGCCTTTGGTACCTGTACATCATATTGCTGCGCATATCTATGCGAATGAATTGGTAGTCGATGTAAAATATCCCGTTCTTGCTTTGGTTGTATCCGGTGGACATAGTCAATTAATCTATATGAAAGATGAAACAAGTTTTGAAATTTTAGGAACAACGCAAGATGATGCCATTGGCGAAGCTTTTGATAAGGTAGCACGTGTTATGAATTTAGGCTATCCAGGTGGACCTAAAATTGATAAATTAGCCAAAGAAGGAAAAAATGTTTATGACTTACCAAAACCAAAAACACAAGGAAAATATGATTTTAGTTTTTCGGGTTTAAAAAGTGGAGTCTTACAATTTACGAAGCGTATGGAACGTCAAGGAAAAACCTTTAATGATGCCGATTTAGCTTGTTCTTTTCAAGAATGTGCTTTAAATGAAATTTTTGATAAAATTCGTTTGGTTTTAAATGATTATCCAGATATTCAACACTTTGTGGTTGGTGGAGGTGTTTCAGCCAATTCACGTTTAAGAGAAAAAGTAGAAGAATTAAAAGCAGAATATAAAAATGTAACTTTTACAGTTCCACCAATGTCTTGTTGTACAGATAATGCAACCATGATTGCGGTAGCTGGAACGATTGCTTATGAACATGGTCGTACTTGTGATGATTCATTAACAGCGGATTCATCTTGGGAGATTCAATAATGAAGACATCCAAAGGGGTGAAAATTATTGATGCAACGATTGTTGGGGATGTAATTTTAAATGAAAATGTAAATGTTTGGTATGGAGCGGTGATTCGTACAGAAAAGGAAACGATTGAAATTGGACGAGATAGCAATATTCAAGACTTGACGGTTATTCATACGGATCATGGCTTTCCAGTTCGAATTGGTAAAAGAGTAACGATTGGACATCGTGCAATTATTCATGGTTGTACGATTGAAGATGAAGTCATGATTGGTATGGGTGCCATTGTTATGAATGGAGCAAAGATTGGAAAACATAGTATTATAGGTGCAGGTGCTTTGATTCCAGAAGGAAAGGTAATTCCAGAAAATTCGATTGTGGTTGGATGTCCAGGGAAGATCATTCATCAAACCAGTGAAAAGCAAGTACAATCCATTATAGAAAACGCCAAACATTATGTAGATATAGCGAGGGAAATGAAATGATTGAAGCAGTAATATTTGATATGGATGGTTTAATGTATAATACGGAATCTATTTTTAAACCCGCTTTACAAAAAGTGGCCAAAGAATTTAATGTAGACATTCCCGATTATGTTTGTCATCAAATGATTGGGTGTGATTCAAGAATGGTCCAACAATTTGAATCCCATTATCCTGGAATCGTAAAAGCAATGGAAAAATTTCAGAAAGAAAGATTAAATATCTTTTTAGATATGTTTCCTGAAAAAGGTTCGCTTGATATGGAAGGACTCAGAGAATTGGTGGATTATCTAAATGAAGAAGAAATTCCTTATGCGATTGCATCCAGTTCTATGGTGAAAGATATTCAACGTTTAAATGCCCATTCTTTAGCTAAATTAAAACCAGAACAAATTGTTTCAAGTAAAGAGAAAGGGATTCCTTCTAAACCAGATCCAACGATTTTTAAAACAGCTGCAAAACGTTTAGGGAAAAAACCAGAAAATTGTTTGGTTTTAGAAGATTCAAAATATGGAATCATGGCTGGAAGAAGAGCAGGATGTCATACGATTTTTATTCAAGATCAAGTGGAACAAGATCGTCAAATGTATCCATATATTCAAAATAAAGCGAATAATTTAAAAGAAGTAATTGCGTTTTTAAAAAATCAAGAAGCCTTATATTAGGATATGATAGAATAAGAAAGAAAAAGGAGGCCCAAATGAAAAAAGAACTTGTCATTGTATTGGACTTCGGAGGTCAATACAATCAATTAGTTGCTCGTCGTGTACGTGAATGTAATGTATATTGCGAGATTTATTCTTATAAAACCGATTTAGCAAAAATAAAAGCCATGAATCCGAAAGGAATTATTTTGACAGGAGGACCAAATAGTTGTTATGAAGCCGATTCTCCAACCTATTCAAAAGAATTGTTTGAATTGGGAATTCCTGTTTTAGGTTTATGTTATGGTGCACAATTAATGCAGCATGTTTTAGGTGGTAAGGTTGAAAAAGCGGATGCCCGTGAATATGGAAAAACGGAAGTTATTGTTGATCAAAAGGATTCAGCAATTTTTGAAGGTGTGAGTGAAAAAACCATTTGTTGGATGTCACACTTTGATTATATTTCAAAGGTTGCACCTGGTTTTGAAATTACTTCACATACGGATAATTGCCCTTGTGCTTCTTGTGAAAATAAAGAAAAGAATTTATATGCAATTCAATTCCATCCAGAAGTTCTTCATACTAAGGAAGGAACAAAGATGTTATATAACTATGTAAGAAATGTTTGTCAATGTTCTGGAGATTGGCGCATGGATTCTTTTGTGGATGAACAAATTCAATTGATTCGTCAAAAAGTTGGAAATGGAAAAGTATTGTGTGCATTAAGTGGTGGAGTTGATTCTTCAGTTGCTGCTGTCCTTTTATCAAAAGCGATTGGAAATCAATTGACTTGTGTATTTGTTGATCATGGACTTCTTCGTAAAAATGAAGGGGATGAAGTTGAAGCTGTATTTGGACCAGAAGGACCTTATGAATTAAACTTTATTCGTGTCAATGCGCAAGAAAGATATTATGAAAAGTTAAAAGGTGTAACAGAACCTGAGAAAAAACGTAAAATTATCGGAGAAGAATTTATTCGTGTTTTCGAAGAAGAAGCAAAGAAGATTGGAAAAGTTGACTTTTTAGTTCAAGGAACCATTTATCCAGATGTTGTTGAAAGTGGATTAGGTGGAGAATCGGCAGTGATTAAATCGCACCATAATGTAGGTGGATTACCAGAACATGTTGATTTTAAAGAAATTATTGAACCTTTACGTGATTTATTTAAAGATGAAGTTCGTAAAGCTGGTTTAGAATTGGGTATTCCTGATTATTTAGTATTTAGACAACCTTTCCCAGGTCCAGGTCTAGGTATTCGTATCATTGGTGAAGTAACAGCGGATAAGGTTCGTATTGTACAAGATGCGGATGCGATTTATCGAGAAGAAATTGCGAATGCAGGTTTAGATCGTTCCATTGGTCAATATTTTGCTGCTTTAACGAATATGCGTTCGGTTGGTGTAATGGGAGATGAAAGAACCTATGATTATGCCATTGCATTAAGAGCAGTCAATACAATTGACTTCATGACAGCAGAATCTGCTGAAATCCCATATGAAGTTTTAAATAAGGTAATGTCTCGTATCATTAATGAGGTACGTGGTGTAAATCGTGTAATGTATGATTTGACATCTAAGCCTCCTGGAACGATTGAGTTTGAATAATATCCAAAATGAAGAAAGTCCTTTATTCAA
>CAVBLW010000017.1:0-16824 GCA_963596085.1 Bacteroidaceae bacterium
CACATTGTATTCACT
Organism: Bacteroidaceae bacterium; assembly: GCA_963596085.1. GTDB lineage: Bacteria > Bacillota_I > Bacilli_A > Erysipelotrichales > Erysipelotrichaceae > Absicoccus. The sequence continues at coordinate 16 of CAVBLW010000017.1, forward strand.
TCCTTTTCTATTTCTTTATCTAAAAATTCTGGATCAATTTTATTTAATTGTTTTATCTTTTCTTCATATGTTAATTTCATTGAAAACAAAGTTCCGAATAGAGCAAGACATTGATTTTCTTCATTGATTTCTTTGCCTAAATAGATTTTTATCGCCTTTATTATATCACAATCAAGGCCAAACTTTTTTCTCTTGCCATAAAGAGTTTCTTCATATGGATGTTCAATTTTAATTGTATTTTCATATTTTTTTGAAACATCAAAAAAAATCCATATGCTTATAAAAGGTTTTAAATCTTTATAAGTCATCTCCAATTTTCCATACTTCTGCATCGAAATTCCGTTACTTAAATAAACATAGATTCGATTCTTTAGTGGATAGGAAACCCTTCCTTTTTGAGCTTCTATATTTAAAAAGGTATCTCCGTGCTTTGGATGTTTAACAAGCGTTAAAACATCATAAATGATGGGTCCATTTTCATTATTCAATTGTAGATAAGACGCATTGTTTCCGGGGATCCTTCAAAAGATTGTTTTGAATGATTTCCTCCAAGGTATAGTTTTGATAACTGGGATCTAAAGCTTTCAAAAGATAAGCAATTACTCGATTATTAGATAATAGCTTTTTTTACTTGTTGATCATATTGGGCAACATGAATTGTCTGTTTAATATATTTTCTTAATTTTGACATTATCCATTCTCCTTTATATACATATACGATTTTTTCATCTCATTCTGACAAAAAAGATATAGAAAATTTTTAATTTCTCTGAAATTTGTTTATTAATTCTTTTTTCATAACTATTGCATAAAATTCATTAGAAGAAAATCAAAAAAAAACACACTAGTTTATCTAGTGTGTCCTTATTTTATTATTCACCTTTTTCTAAAGCTAAAGTACGTGTTGTTAAATCACAAACTTCAGTTGGTCCATAATATTGAATTGCACCAGGGAATGTAAAGGCTGTTTCTTTTGCCCATTGTTCACGATGTGCTTCAAAATATTTAAATGGTTTTCCATCTAATTCAACCAAAGCTTTTTTGATAACTGGCTTATCTTCTCCATTACGACGTTCGATGTTCATCATCTTCGTAATTGGCATACCACCTGCAACCCATTCTTCAGCAGGTTTTGATAAGTTAGAAACTTTTGATAAGTATCCAGTGTATCCATATTGAATTAACATAAATGCATTATATCCTAATGAATAGCAATAATCTGCATCAAAGTTTGAAGGGAATGCACAACGTCCTTCATATCCAAAGAAGTGATGTAAAGCATTAAAACGTCCAGTATATCCTCTTTCATCTAATTTTGCTTTTACTAAAGCTGAGAATAATTTTTCAGATTCAATTAAAGAAACTTGTACGTTTCCATGAGGATCACGTTCTAAGAATAATTGTTGTTGAATTGTTTGAGGTAAGATTGCAAATACGCCCATTGATTCAGCTGTTAATCCTTTTTCAATGAAAGCATATTTTTCTTCCCAAGATGCTAAAGCATTGAATGCTTCACCTTGTGCACCAGCTAATAATTCGTTAATTTCAGCAATTAAAGTTTTGAATTCAGGAACAAATTCAACAACACCTTCAGGGATAATTGCTACACCAAAGTTCATACCTTGTTGAGCACGTGCTTCTACAGAATCAGCGATATAGTCAGCAATTTGAGATAAAGACATTTTCTTTTCAGCAACTTCTTCAGAAATCAAACAAATATTTGGTTGAGTTTCTAAAGCACATTCCAAAGCAACATGACTAGCTGAACGTCCCATTACTTTAATAAAGTGCCAATATTTTTTAGCAGAGTTTGCATCACGTTCGATATTACCGATTAATTCACTGTATGTTTTTGTTGCTGTATCGAATCCAAATGAACATTCAATATCTTCATTTTTCAAGTCACCATCAATTGTCTTAGGACAACCAATAACTTGAACACCTGTTTCATGTGCTGCAAAATATTCAGCTAAAACAGCTGCATTTGTATTTGAGTCATCTCCACCAATAATAACGATGGCTGTAATTCCATGTTTTTTACAAACTTCACTTGCAATCGCAAATTGTTCTTCCGTTTCTAATTTTGTACGACCTGATCCAATAATATCAAATCCACCTGTATTTCGATATTCATTAATATATTCATCATCAAAAACGAGATAGTCGTCTTCAATTAATCCACTTGGACCATTTTTAAATCCAATTAATACATTGTCAGCACTTGTTGCTTTTAAGGCATCATACAATCCACTAACAACGTTGTGTCCACCAGGTGCTTGTCCACCAGATAAAATAACACCAACGACTTGTTTTTTTGCTTCTGAAGTATTTGTTCCTTTTTCAAAAGTAATTTCATTTTTTCCATAAGTATTTGGGAAAAGTGCTTGGATTTTTTCTTGATCGGCTACACTTTGCGTAGCTTGACCTTCCTTAACACAAATTTCTGCGATACCATTTCTTAACATTCCAGGTAATTTTGGAGCGTATTGGTATCTTGCTTTTTGAAGTGGTGATTGATTCATTTCTAATTACTCCTTTTTATTTATACCTAAATTATCGTATAACAAAATGCCTAAAAAGTAAATATTTCTAAAACATAAAAAAGTCCATCAAACAATGGACTTTCAAAGTTTTTATTCAACTTCCATAACACGAAGCATGTTTGTTTTTCCAGAAATTCCTAAAGGAACACCAGCTGCTAATACAACTGAATCGCCAGTTTCTACATAACCAGCTTTTTTAGCAGCACTAATTGCAGCAGAGAATAACATATCCGCTTTTTCTTGTTGTGGAATAGTTAAAGGTTGTACACCAAACAACAAGTTCATTTGACATGCAACGGATTCACGTACAGCACATGCAATAACTGGACGAGTTGGGTGATAACTTGAAATACGACGACCTGTATAACCAGACATCGTTACAACAATCAATGCCTTTGCATCGATATCATCTGCTAATGTTGTTGCAGCATGCGAAATCGCACGTGTTTGTGAAGTATGACTTACCGCAACACGTTCTTTCATTTGATCTTCATAATTTACATCTTCTTCCGTACGGCTTGCGATTTTAGCCATTGTACGAACTGTTTGTACAGGATATTTACCAGCAGCCGTTTCCCCTGATAACATGATTGCTGTTGTACCTTGATATACGGCATTAGCAACGTCAGTTGCTTCTGCACGTGTTGGACGAGGATTATGAATCATTGAATCTAACATTTGGGTTGCAGTAACAACAATTTTTCCACGTTTAATACATTTCTTGATAATCATCTTTTGAATGATTGGAACATCTTCTAAAGGAACTTCAACACCTAAATCTCCACGTGCAACCATGATTCCATCAACAACATCTAAAATGCTATCAATGTTTTTAACACCTTGCATACTTTCAATCTTAGCAATAATTTTCATGTGTCCACCATGTTCTTCTAAGATTTCACGAATGTCTAAAATATCTTGCGCTGTACGTGTAAATGAAGCAGCTAAATATTCAAAACCAAGTTCACAACCAAAAATAATATCACTACGATCTTTTTCACTAATGAATGGCATTGATACATCAATATTTGGAATATTTACACCTTTTTTATTTGAAATTTTACCACCATTCATAACTGTACAATGAATATCATTACCTTCAATGCTTTCAACACTTAATGCAACCAATCCATCATCAATTAAAATTGTAGATCCTGGAATGACATCATTCGTCATTTCTTTGAATGTAACAGCAACTTTTTCTTCATTTCCAACGACATTTTCATCTGTAGTTAAAATAAAGTGTTGTCCTTCTTCTAAAACAATACTTCCATTTTCAAAATCACGTAAACGAATTTCTGGTCCCTTTGTATCTAACAAAGTAGCTACCGGTAAATTCAATTCTCTACGCATTGCGATTACTTTATCGAAACGTGCTTTATGTTCTTCATGTGAACCATGTGAAAAGTTAAAACGTGCACAGTTCATTCCAGCTAACATTAATTCTTTAATTGTTTCGTTTGATTCACTTGCAGGTCCAAGTGTACAAATAATCTTTGTTTTTCTCATATTTTTCCTTCCCTTCGATACAATACTTCCCTATGGGACATTCAAGTCCCTCGGTGAAAATATACGTTTATTTTTGAACAAATGCAACAGTAAATATCAAGGTAGCGCTTTCAAGTTTTTGAGCGTTTTTGTAAATTGTCCAAAACTTCACAAAAATAAGGAAAGCTTTTCACTTTCCTTATTCATCATTTACATCTTCTTTTAATCGGAGAATTTTCTTCTTGAATTTATTCATTATTTTGTCTGCACGATCCTTATCTTTATCATAGACTTCACTTCTTAAATCGGATGAAAAGTCATACACATCGGATCTTGTATCTGACCAAATATCATAGACATCTGAACGGCTATCATACCAATCATCATAAGCATCACTTCTCACATCATACCATTGATCGTAAGCTAGGTCATCATTATCATAAGCATCCTTTAAGATTCCATTATAATAGGTATCATACATATCTTTTAAGGTATCATCATAAATATCATACATATCCTTACCTGCATCGTCATAAATTGCGCTATAGATTCCTCCTAAGTCTTTATATTTATCGGAATAGGAATCCTCATTCTTCATAATAATTTCAGCATATTTATATGCATATTCTCGCAAACGAATACCAAGTGAAGTGCTTTCATGAATAACCTTTGTATAGTATGTTTTGATTTCACTTACATTCTCTTGATAGCTGTTATAATCGGTAATTTTAGCAGCTATAGCATCTCTTTGGTCATTTAAGCTCTGAATGGTATTACTCACATCCTGACTTGCTAAATCTTCGACTTCATCAATTGTAGTCGCATTGACCTCAATTTTACTTGTATCCAATTTTATCTTGCTGTCAGCTTTTGTTGAATTAGTGCAAGCTACCATAAATAAACTGATACTTAATAGAAAACACATGATTATTTTTTTCATTTTAATTCCTTCTCTCTATTTTCCCAAAACAAAGAAATACTTCTTTTAGAAAACGACAATTGTCTTGACCAAACAAATTGATATAAAAGGCATCATGCATATGACTCGCAAAATTTTCTGCAAAAATTTTCTTTGAACAAACAACTTTTTTACTTTGAAACCACTGATATAAATCATTTAATCCTTCCTTTATTTCTTGATTCTTATTTCGATCAATTTCTATTAATTTATGTAAGCTTAAAATGACTTCCAGATTATCCCAAAAATCCTCTGCATTTAATTCCATTGGATTTTTATATTGTTGACATGCCAAGTGATAAACCTTTTCAAACTTCACATAAGAATGTGTGAAGGCGCTTGGTAGCTCTCCTGTTGTATTCATCACATTTAAAAGATTTAATTGTTGATTGATTTCCTTCTTTTTCTTCTCTAATTCTTTAATTTTTTGTTTTAACAATTCATCAAAAACACACTCATCTTTTAAAAAAGCTTTTATTTCCATTAAGGAAAAGCCCATCTTCAAAAATATGCGAATCTTCCATAATTTTGATATATCCTCTTCAGTAAATTCTCGATCCCTCCCTTCTCTATTTTCTGGCAACAAGCCTTCTTTCTCATAGCGGCGAATCATATTTCGCGTAATACCAAGGTTTTCTTCGATCCATTTGATCTTGTAGTTCATTTTGTTTTGATTCTCCTTCTCTACTTTACATCCTTGTTCTAAGAACAACGCAAATCAAAACATCCAATCTTTCCTCCTTTCTGGGATGTTTCATAGAAGGCTATGATTTTGATGCGAAAAAAAAAGAGTGGAAATATCCACTCTATTGAACTGCACGTATGACTTCATTGACACTACGTACTTTTTTAAGATTTGATATCAAAGTTCGTAAATGATTGGCATCTTTAATACGAACCGTTAATTTTGTTGTTGCGGTCAAACTATTGTTATCAACACCAGAATCAACATGTTTCAAATTGGCATTGCATTGCTGAACCATTGTCACAATATCACTTAATAAATAGTTTCGATCAGAACTATGAATAATCAACAAGACCTCATATTGCTTTTCTTCAATATTTTCTTCCCATTGAACAGGTAATAAGCGTTTTTGTTCATTTGCAACGTTTGGACATTCCTTACGGTGAACCTTCACCCCATGTCCAGTTGATATAAAACCAACAATTTCATCTCCAGGAATCGGGCTACAACAATTAGCTAAAGAGACCGCAATACTATCAACCCCAGGTACAATAACGCCACAAGCACTTTTTTTACGATTAGAAGACGAATCCTTATTATACATTCGCATAATTTCTTGATCATCTAATGCCTTGGTCTGTGTGCTTCCTAAACGATCAACGATAGCTTGCATAGAAATTCTTTTATCTGCAATACCAACATAAAAATCATCTAAAGTTTTAAAGGACATAGATCCAATAATTGATTCCAAACGTTGTGGCTCAATCAATTTTTCATCCAATTGACGATGAACAATTTCATCCCGCAACATTTGTTGTCCTAATTTAATTTGTTCTTTTTGCTCTTCTTTCGATTTCTTTTGTAAGAAGGCACGAATTTTATTTCTTGCATGACCACTTTTAACTATTTTAATCCAATCCGGACTTGGTCCAGGTGAATTTTTATTGGTTAATATTTCTACAACATCCCCATTATGAAGCTTCGTATTTAAAGGAACAATTGCTCCATAAATCTTAGCTCCAACGGTTTTATGTCCAACATCCGTATGAATTCGATAAGCAAAATCAATTGGGGTTGATCCTGGAGGTAAGGTAACAACACGCCCTCTCGGTGTCAAACAATAAACATTCGCTTCAAAGATATCCTTCTTTAAAACATTCATGTATTCTTTTGCATCTTCGCTTTCTTCATCCGTCATCATGGAAAAGTCACGAAACCAAGCTAAAGAATCTTCAATATTTTTTTGACGTGCGGCATGGGATTGTGAACTATTTTCTTTATAACGCCAATGTGCTGCAACACCTCGTTCAGCAACTTCATCCATTTCCTCCGTACGAATTTGAACCTCAAAGATATTTCCATTCGTTGGTTCAACAATCGTTGTATGTAAGGACTGATAGAGATTGGCTTTAGGCATCGCAATATAATCTTTGAATCGTCCTGGAATCGGACGATAAGTCGCATGAATATAACCTAAAACTTCGTAACAATGAACGACAGAATCGGTTATGATTCGAATCGCATACAAATCAAGAATTTCTTCAAAGCGTTTATTTTTATAAACCATCTTTTTATAAATACTATAAAAATGCTTACTTCGACCAAAAATACGATAAGGAATTTTATAGGTATCTAAAATTTCCTTAATATCGGAAATCATAACTTGTACCTGTTGATCACGTTCCGATTCTCTTTTTTGAACCAAATCTTTAATATTTTCATAATGTTCAGGTTCTAAATACTTAAAGGATAGGTCCTCTAATTCACATTTAATTTCATTCATACCCAAACGATGCGCAATAGGGGCGTAAACACTTAAAGTTTCTCTCGAAATTCTTTGTTGCTTATCTGGGCGCATAAACTCTAAAGTTCGCATATTATGCAAACGATCCGCTAATTTAATATAGATGACACGCACATCCTTTGCCATTGCGATAAATAGCTTTCGATGATTACTCGCTTGATAATCTTCTTCATCTTGGAACTTGATTTTACCAACCTTTGTTACAGCCTCAACCATTTCAGCGATTTCTTCACCAAATTTTTCTTTGATATCGTCATAACATACATCACTACAGTCTTCGACTGTATCATGCAATAAACCAGCTGCAATGGTTTTTGGTCCACAATGAATTAAAGTAAGAGTATCCGCAACCTGAATACAATGTGAAATATAAGGTTGCCCACTTTTGCGTTTTTGTCCTTTATGCTTTTCATCAGCATAGGCATAAGCCTCACGAATCAATTGAATACTCTCGGGGTTATTGATATATTTTTGAACATGTTCCAAGCATTGTTCAAAACTAACTTCTGGTTTTTGGCTCATCATCAACGCCCCCTTTCTAATCTATTCGCCTTCGTAATGTGTTAATGAGAGTACAGGGTAATCTTTAAATAAATCACGACCATGTAAGTCATCCAATTCAATAATGAAGCAACATCCTACAACTTCACCACCAAGTCGATTGACCATTTTTACGATTGCTTCAACCGTACCACCAGTCGCTAATAAATCATCAACAATTAATACTTTTTGTCCAGGTTTAATCGCATCCTTATGCATACATAAAGTATCTGTACCATATTCTAAGCCATAGTCTTGACTAATTGCTTCACGTGGAAGCTTTCCTGGCTTACGAACAGGAATAAAACTTTTATGACAAGCCATTGCTAAGGAAACACCAAAGAAAAAACCTCTCGCTTCCGGTGCTACAATTACATCGGCATCCACTTCTTTGGCAAATTCCACAAAAGCATCATTGACCGTTTTCATAGCATCTGGATTTTGAAGAATAGGTGTAATGTCACGAAAGATAATTCCTTCTTTCGGAAAATTCGGTATACTCGCAATATAATTTTTAAGATTCATCGTCTTCCTCTTTCTATAATTGTCTTTATTTTACAACAAATTTGTAAAAGTCTATATAATTTTTTCAATCACAAAGTTTGCCTTCTTCTGTCCTCGGTATTGATTGATTTGTACTTTTCCAATAAAAGATTCAATCTGATTCACATTCCGACAGCGATCTTGCACACTTTGATTAAAATTCAAACAATCCAAGCCATTCATTAAATGATAACGACCATGTTTACCGTTTTGAATCGGAACATAAGATTTAATTTGCGGTTTTTTTATTTCCAATAAAGGACATTCAAAACCAGGACCAAAAGGTCTTAAACAATCTAAGCCTTCAATTTCAGAAACGCTCAATTGATTTGCATCCACCATAAGCGAATCAATTTCCTCAAGCTCCCATACATAGGTATGCATTCTTTTCCGTACATAATCACGAAAAATCGAAAAATTTTGAATCGATATCGAAAAACCAGCCGCTTGCGCATGACCACCAAACGCATCAAACAATGAAAAATCACTAAAAAAGTCCATACAATTAAAACCATTCGGACTACGCATACTTCCTTTATAACCTTCTTGATTTTCCGTCATTATAATACAAGGTTTTTGGAATCGATTGGATAAATTTCCAGCAACCAAACCAATAATACCTTCATGAAAGCTTGGATCTGAAACCATAATAAAATCGTCAGCTTCATTCACTTTTAAGAGTGCTTGTTTAACCATCGAATCTGACATTTGTTTGCGCTGTTTATTAATTTGTTTAATCTGGCTTTGCATCGATGCGATAATTTGCAAATCCTTTGATAAAAAATAACGAACGACATTATTTACATTAGCGAGATTGCTTAAACGACCAACTGCATTTAAAGCTGGCACAATTTGAAAAGCAACTGTTGTTTCATTGATTTTGGCATCCGTTACAAAAGCAGTTAAATGTTTTTCATGATCTAAATTTAATTGTTGAAGCCCATTTTGAATAATTGCTCGTGTTTGTTTTGTTACCTGCATGACATCGCCAATTGAAGCAATCGCAGCGAGTTCTAAACTATAACTTGTATCAACATGCAAGACACGACAACATTCATAAGCAATGGCCGCTCCACATTCACTTTCAAAACAAGACTCCAATGTATCTGGATGAACCAAACAATCACATGGAACTTCTTGTTCAATAGTATGATGATCTGTAACAATTGTTTTAAGTCCTAATTCTTTTGCTAAATTTAATGCTTCAAAGGCTTTTACGCCATTGTCAACTGTAACAATACAAGCATAGCCTTTTTTAGCAACTTGTCGAACAATATGAGGATGTAAACCATAACCTTCTCGAATCCGATCCGGAATATAAAAGCCGACCTCTAAACCATATCTTCGTAAACCATCCACAAGAATTGTAGTTGCCATGATACCATCACAATCATAATCTCCCGCAACAAAGATTTTTTCTTCATTTACTTTACATGTTTCAATCATTAATCGAAATTGTTGCATTGCTTCACTTTGAGAACAGGGATAAAGCGCTTTTCTTTCAAGCCATTGTGCCCATTGACTTGAATCCGGTTCTATTTTTTTTAAGATTTCACTTGCTAAAAAGGGTAAAGAATTCATAAAAGTATCTTATCTTAAATAAAATAAAAAAACAATCGATAGTCTCTATCCAAAGAGAAAATCGATTGTTTGTACGAAAAGGATATTTAATTTTCAATAAATTCAAATTCGAACCCTTGCATACGAACCGTGTCACCATCTTGACATCCTGCTTTACGCAATGCTTCATCAATTCCCATATAACGCATACGATTCGCAAAATTATAGTAATCCTCTTCCGTATTTAATTTCGTAATATCAAAGCTTCGATCAATTTTTGGCCCAGATACCTCAAATAAACCAGGTTCAAGCTGTACAACTTCATAATCCTTTTGTTTTTCTTCAAATTTATAGGTAACACCCGTTTCTTCGGACAAACCATCTGAAATTGGGAATACTGGAGTTGTAGCTAATAAATCCGCTGCTTTACGCAAGACAGGATCTAAACCTTCATGAATAATCGTCATCGTTTCAAATACTGGAACATCCGGATATGCCGCTTTAAAACGAGCTAAATTTTCTTGTGCTACATCTAGATCCATTTTATTTGCAACTACAATTTGTGGTCGTTCCAATAAACGCATTTGATAAGAACCCAATTCTTCATTGATAATTCGATAATCTTCCAAAGGATCTCGTCCTTCTTCACTACCCATATCTAAAACATGTAAAATAACACGACATCTTTCGATATGACGTAAGAATTCATGGCCTAAACCACGACCTTGACTTGCCCCTTCAATCAAACCAGGAAGGTCAGCTAAAATAAAACTACGGCCATCCCCCGTTTGAACAACACCAACATTTGGCGTACGTGTCGTAAAGTGATAATCACCAATTTCTGGATGTGCACGGCTAACCGCATCTAGAAAGGTTGATTTTCCAACACTTGGAAAACCGACTAAGCCAACATCAGCTAAGACTCTTAATTCAACAATACAATCAAATTCATCGCCTGGTTTACCATCTTCAGCATAACGAGGCGCAGTATTTCGACTTGATTTAAAGTGAAAATTTCCACGGCCACCTTTACCACCAGCCGCAACAACTTGTTGCTGACCAGCTTCCGTTAAATCCGCAACAATTTGTCCATTATCTTCTCTTTTAACAATTGTACCCAATGGAACCTTGACAATTTTGTCATCCCCATTGGCTCCATGCATTTTCTTAGTTTTACCATTTTCACCAGGAGTAGCTTTTATTTTACGATGATAACGTAAATCCATCAAAGTAACCATTCCAGGATCTGCTTCAAAGATGACATCGCCACCTTTTCCACCATCTCCACCAAATGGTCCTCCATAAGCTACATATTTTTCATGACGAAAACTAACAATACCATTTCCTCCATGTCCAGCTTGAACATGTACTTTTACTTGATCAACAAACATTGCCATGATTCATCCTCCTAAAAAAAGAAACCCCGAGTTTTGTCGGGGTTAAAGTCTTAAGCTTGTGGATATACAGAAACTTTCTTTTTATCTTTTCCTAAACGTTCGAATTTAACAACACCATCTACTAACGCAAATAAAGTGTCATCTCCACCACGACCTACATTTGTACCTGGATGGATTTTTGTTCCACGTTGACGATAAATAATGCTTCCTGCATGACAGAATTGTCCATCAGCTAACTTAGAACCAAGACGCTTTGAATGAGAGTCACGACCGTTCTTAGTAGAACCAACTCCCTTTTTAGAAGCGAATAATTGATTATCTAAAACGAATTTCATTTGAGTTACACCTCAACTTTCTTTATCTCTAAATATTTTTTGTTTATTACTTCAATTGTATCCAATTGAATCACAAATGTCTTTAAAATCGTCTCCAATTTTTCTGACGATTTCTTTACACGAATACTCACAAATCCATCTTCTTTAATTAAATCACAAGAATCTGGACATTGGATATCAATACTATTTAGTATTCCTACACTAACAGCACTTACTTCTGCACAAACAAGTTGATAATAATTTTCATCAAAATCCTTGCCATCCTCGTGATCCGCATGGCCACTAACTACAATTAAGTCAAACTTTGATTCCTTTGTTTGTACATGTACAGCGATATGCATTCTTAAGCCTCAATAGCTTCAATTTTTACAGCTGTATATGGTTGACGATGTCCTTGTTTACGACGTGTTGAACTTTTCTTAGGACGGTATTTTACGATTGTAAGTTTCTTCCCTTTTCCTTGTTTTTCAACAGCACCAACCACTTTAGCACCATCTAAATATGGTCTACCAATTTTTCCATCAGCGAATAAAACCTTATCGAATACAACTTTGTCACCTTCGTTAGCTTCTAATTTTTCAACGTAGATTACAGCGCCTTCTTCAACTTTGATTTGTTTTCCACCTGTTTCAATAATTGCGTACATATGTGCACCTCCTATTCATCTATGATTACTCGCCATAAAGGTGGGTTTCCCACTTTATACCTTTTCTGTGCGGTTGCATGACCATAGAGTCTGCAACATGCTTATTTTACATAATTATGAATTGAGCGTCAATATAAAATTCAAGAAATTTCGAACCATTCGATTTGATTCGCTAAAATCGAATCTGGACGATTTTTCTTCCCTCGTATTTTTAAAAGGCTTTGGTTTTGAATCTTCTTTTTTTCTTCTTGATAAAGCTTTGGCATAATGGCTACATCTATACTTCCACTTTCATCTTCTATTGTTAAAAAGCACATCGTTTCATTCGTTTTCGTTTTATGAATATGGTATCGCATAATTTGTCCAATCACTTCACAATTACCATAAAAAGACAGGCAATCCCTTAATAAAATTGTTTTTGGATATTTCATACGAAGCGCTTGTACCGGATGCTCACTTAAATAAAAACCAAAGACCTCTTTTTCTCTTTTTGCTTTTTCCATACGATTTTCATGCATCCGTATGATTCGAGGCGAAGAAGCTACATCATAATTAAACAATACTTCTTCACTTGTAAAGGTTTGGACAATCGAAGCATATTGTAACGTTCTAGATAAATTCTCAATCATCGTTGCCCGATTGTACTCAAAACCATCCAAGGCACCTCCATAAATCAACGTTCGTATATTCGATTCACTCACTTTTCGAGCCGATATACGAACAACAAAATCCACAAAACCTTCAAAAGGTTTTAATTGTCTTTCTCGCTCTATTTCTTTATGTGTGCGATTGCTAACTTCTTTTAGAACAGTCAAAGGCATCCTAAGTGCATTGTTTTCAATTTCATAAGCCATTTCACTTCGGTTTACATCCGGTACAAGAATCGCAATTCCTTTGCGTTGACATTCATAAACATATTGACTAGTTTTCTTTTCTGAACCTAGTGAAGCATTTAATATACATTGATAAAAATACAAAGGATAGTTTGCTTTTAGATAGGCCATCTGATAAACAATCAAGCCATATCCATAGCTATGACATTTATTAAAGCCATATTCCGCAAACCGCTCCATCGTTTCAAATAATTCCGTCGCAAGTTTTCTACGACATCCATTTTTAATTGCACCTTCAATAAAAGCTTGTCTATAACTAGCCATAATTTGAGCATCTTTTTTTCCCATCGCCTTACGAAGGTTATCCGCTTGTGCCAAAGTAAATCCCCCAATAACTTGAGCAATTTGCATGATTTGTTCTTGATAAATCATGACCCCATAACTTTCTTGAAGAATAGGTTGTAGCCGTCGATCAATATAATGGATGGTTTCTGGATGATTTTTACTTTGTAAATACAAAGGAATATTCTTCATTGGACCTGGACGATATAAAGCCAAGGTGGCTGCTACATCCGCAAAACAAGAGGGCTGAATTTGTTTTAAAAGCTTACGAATTCCATCGGATTCCAATTGAAAGACCCCTAAGGTATCTGCATTCGATAAAAGCTGATAGGTTCTAGCATCATTTAAAGGAAGCTTTAATAGTTCGAGCTTTTTAGCCGTCTTCTTTTCGATTTCTTTTACAATCGAATCAATAATACTCAGATTGCGAATCCCTAAAAAATCCATTTTAATCAAACCAAGCTCTTCTAAATAATCTTTCGTAAATTGGGTTGCCTTTATTTCTTGATCGATTTGAACTAAAGGACAGACCTTTTGAATTGCTTGATTACTAATTACAATACCTGCCGCATGTAAAGAGACATGCCGAGGTAATCCTTCGATTGAAGAAGCTTTTCTGAACAATTCATAAGTCTCCTTTGATTCATTTACTAAACGAGCGAAATTCCGGTTATTTTGATAAGCACTAGCTAATTTCAAATCTTTATCATTTCCTAAAGCTTTTGTTAATTGATCAATTTTACGGGTTGAAAATTCCATTACACGTCCAACGTCACGCAAGGCTTGTTTCGCCTTTAAGGTCGTAAAGCTGGCGATATGGCTCACATTTTCAGAATGATATTTGCCAATTACGTAATCAATCATTTTCTCCCTTTGATCATCTGGAATATCAATATCAATATCTGGCATTGAAATACGTTCCGGATTTAAAAAGCGTTCAAATAAAAGATTATTCTGTACCGGATCAATATGCGTAATCCCAAGACAATAAGCCACCAAAGATCCTACAGAAGAGCCGCGTCCTGGACCGACATAAATTCCTTCCTTACGCGCATAACGAATAAAATCCCAAACGATTAAAAAATAATTCGTAAAACCCATTTTTATAATAATGGAAAGTTCATATTCTAAGCGTTGCATATAATTGTTACGAACCTTATGATTCAAACGTTTATTTAAACCCGCTTTCGCAAGCTGAAATAAATAATGATCATTATCTATATGAAGATTATTTTCAAAGTTTGGTAATGTACTTTTTTGAAACGACATTTGAACATTACATTGTTTGGCAATCTTTTCACTGCAAGCTAAATCTTCCACGTCATAAAGCTTTTCCATTTCTTCTTTCGAACGGAAATAACGACCATTACCAACTGTTAAAGTCTTATCATATAAAGTTGTTTGTTTTGCAATTGCTTGAAGTAAGCGAAGCTTTTCAACATCTTCTTTATTCTTATAATAAATACGTGATAAAGCAACTGTTTCAAGGCCTACATCCTTCGCACATTTTTTTAATAAAACGTTATATTCTTTTCTTAATTGCGAGTCATTCATTGCAATCGAAACATAAAAGTCTTGCCATAAATTCTTACAAATAGAAAGAAATTCAATCATCTGCTCTTCATTTTGATGTTCAATATAAGACTCTAATTGATCGGAACTACCAGCTGTTAAAACAATGCAATTTTGACTTTTAGATGCCATCTCTAGCATCTCTAGTTTTTGACTTTGCATCAATAAAGTTGATAAAGCATAAAGTTCTTGCAAGCCATCATCATTTTTCGCTAAAAGCACAAAATGAAAACAAGCTTCTTGATATACCGTTTCAAGTTCTAAACCAATAATCGGATGAAGACCTTTTGATTGTGCATATTTCCAAAATTCCATCGTCCCATACATCGAATGAAAATCCGTATAAGCGACATGCAAAAAACCAAATTCTTTTGCGGTATCTACAATCTCATGAACTTGTAGAGGAGATTTTAATAATGAATAACATGATCTTGTATGTAAATGAACCATAAAACCTCCTTCTTGATTGATCTTATTATACCTTAAAACAAAAAGAATGGCAGACCAAGTGCCCATAGCCTACCCATCTTTTTATTTAACTTTTAAATAATGCCTTTCGATAATTCACCAATAAAACGCCTACAATAATCAATAGAAAGCCCATTAAATCCGGTGTCGAGAATTGCGTATGTAAACAGAAAGCAGATGAAATGGTTGCAACAATTGGCTCCACACAAGAAATCATACTTGCTTTCATTGCGCCAATTTTGGAAACACTCGATAAATAAAGACTAAAACCTAAAATTGTTCCAAATACGACAACCCCGACAAGTGCCATTCCAATCGAAAAGGAAATTTGAAACGATTGTTGCCATGGTTTTGAAAAAAAAGGCAACACAATTCCAATCATACACATCGACCATCCTACAACATTCCTTGCTCCATATTTCACCAATAAATTTCCCGGAAGCATTGAATATAAGACCATAGAAGCACTCGAAGTCAATCCCCAAATTAAAGCTTGTTTGGAAACAACCAAACCGTTCAATCGACCATGCGTTGCCACAAAAAAGACTCCACTTAAAACCAAAAGAACTGCAATTCCTTCTTTCTTTCGAGGCCATCTTTTCTCTAAAAGACATGTCACAAAAAGAATAAATAGAATACCTGAATACTGTAAGACCGTTGCCGTTCCAGAATTTGAATATTGAATCGTTTCTAAATAGGACAATTGACAAAGCAATAACCCAAAAAATGCAAAGAGCAGACAATGTAAACAATCTTTTTTATTTTTAAGAATCGCTAAAAGAGCCTTCCTTTCAAAAACCAACGAGAAGCCAGTCAAAAAAAGACCAGCAATAAACATACGAACCCATGTAAGCATCAAAGCATCCATCGAACTGTTCATAAAGATAAATTGACCACAGGTTCCTGACAAGCCCCACAACGAACCACCTAAAAAAGCATAAAATAAGCCTTTCTTTTCCATATCCATCCCTCCTAATTATCCACTAATTTACATCAGAACAAAGAAAAAAACAACCCAAATTATAGGTTGTTTCTTACGCTTGTGAACTACTCGGTAATTGAATTACCGAGCTTCTAAGTGGGCAGAGCTGACGC
>CAVBLW010000018.1:0-20624 GCA_963596085.1 Bacteroidaceae bacterium
TGCTTATAATGTATGGACAAAGGAATGTGGTGTAGATCCAAGTCACATTTTGAAAACGGATGATAATTTCTGGGAAATTGGAAAAGGACCAGGTGGACCAGATAGTGAAATTTTCTTTGATCGTGGAGAAAAATATGATCCAGAAGGTTTAGGAGAAAAACTCTTTTTTGAAGAATTGGAAAATGATCGCTATGTTGAAGTTTGGAACATTGTCTTCTCTCAATTTGATTGTGACCCAGATAAAGACCGAAAAGACTATAACGAATTACCGCAAAAAAACATTGATACTGGTATGGGTTTAGAACGTTTGGTTGCTTTGATTCAAGACGGTGAAACCAATTTTGATACAGATTTATTTTTGCCAATCATAAAAGAAACAGAAAAATTAGCTAAATATCCTTATGAAGGGGAATATAAAATGGCTTATCGTGTTATTGCGGACCATATTCGTACCATTACCTTTGCGATGAGTGACGGAGCGAATTTCTCTAATTCAGGACGTGGTTATGTTTTACGTCGTGTTTTACGAAGAGCTGTTCGTTATGGTTTGAAACTTGGTTTAGATGAGGCTTTCTTATATAAATTAGTTCCAGTTGTTGCCGATAATATGAAGGATTTCTATCCTTATTTACAAGAACATGTTGAATTTAACCAAAAATTGATTCATTTAGAAGAAAATACCTTTAAGAAAACATTGAAGAAAGGTCAATCTTTGTTAGATGAAGAAATTAAAAAATGTGATGGAAAATTAAGTGGGGCGGTTGTGTTTAAACTTTATGATACCTATGGTTTTCCATTTGAATTAACACAAGAAATTGCACAAGAATCTGGTATTGTGGTTATTCGTGATGAATTTGATCAAGAAATGAATATTCAAAAAGAACGTGCACGTCAAGCAAGAAATACAAAGGAATCTTTTGGTCAACAAAATGAAGCACTTATGAAATTCACAAAAGAAAGTCAATTTATTGGTTATGATCATTTCGAATGTGAAGCGCAAGTCCTTGCATTATTTAAAAATGGTGAACCAATTGAAGTTTTAGAAGATTCTGGTGAAGTGATTTTAGACCAAACTTGTTTTTATGCTGAAAGTGGTGGACAAGTTGCTGACCAAGGACAAATTTCATCGGATGGTCTTCTAGTTGAAGTGATTGACGTGAAAAAAGCGCCAAATAAACAACATCTTCATAAGGTTGAAATTAAAGAAGGAACACTCGTAGTAGGAAGTAAAGTGCATTGTGCAATTGATGTAAATAAACGTATGATGACAACAGCCAATCATTCCTGTACACATTTACTTCAGGCAGCCTTGCAAAAAGTAATTGGATCACATATTCATCAAGCTGGTTCTTATAATTGCCCAGATTACTTACGTTTTGACTTTAACCATTTTGAAAAAATATCGAATGAACAATTAGCTAAGGTAGAGGCTTTAGTGAATCAATACATTGCACAAGCTTATCCAGTTACAAAAGAAATTATGGATATTGAAGTCGCAAAACAATCGGGTGCGATGGCTCTATTTAATGAAAAATATGGAGATCAAGTCAGAGTTGTTACGATGGGTGATGTATCGAAGGAATTCTGTGCTGGTTGTCATGTGAATAATACTTCCGAAATTGGTCTATGTAAGATTGTTAGTGAAGAATCCATTGGTTCAGATGTTCGACGTATTACGGCAAAAACAAAATTTGCTGCATATCAAGAAGTATCTTATGAACATCAAATGCTCGAAAACATTGCTTCAAGTGCAAAACAAAAATCAATCAAAGGGATTGATGAAAAAATTGACAACAGTTTTAAACAAATGAAAGATCTTCAAAAAGAATTAAGCAATCTTAAGAATCAGATTTTTGCCTTAAAAGCAAAAGATTGGGAAAAAGATATTGTTGATATGGGTTCAGTTCATGCTTTGATTAAAAAGGTCGAAGATATGGATGCCAAAGCTTTAAAAGACATTGTATCAAACCTTAAAGCGAAAGATGATCAGGTTGTATGTTTCTTTGCGAACATTAGTAATGGAAAAATTGTATTCGTTGCAGGAGCCGGAAAGAAAGCTTGTGAATTAGGAATCCACAGTGGAAATCTTGTAAAGGAAGCAGCTCAACTTTGCTCTGGAAATGGTGGTGGAAAACCGGATTTAGCCCAAGCAGGTGCAAAGGATTGCAGCAAAGTTAATGATGCTTTAAATTTAATTGAATCAAAGTTAAAGGAGTGCTAATTGCACTTCTTTTCTTTTTACGTTATAATTAAGAAGTTAAAGGAGCGTGATGAAGATGAAAGACGTTACAGAAACAATGACATTTACCACTGAAGAAATTCGTCGTGAAAATATTAAGACAATTTTACGTGAAGTAAGTGAAGCTTTAGAAGAGAGAGGATATAGTTCTGTTAACCAAATTGCTGGTTATTTAATTAGTAATGATCCAGCCTATATTTCTTCACATAAAAATGCTCGTAATTTGATTCAACGTATTGAACGCTATGAGATTATCGAAGAATTAGTGCGTGCTTATTTGGAGAAGTAATGGAACGAATTATAGGTCTAGATTTAGGGAGTAAGACTTGTGGTGTTTCAATTAGTGATGGTTCTTGTTTTATTGCGAGAGCTCTAACAACGATTCGTTTTGAATCGGATGACTATGATTATTGTTTTGATGAAATTTTAAAATTGCTTCAAAAAGAAAAGGTTAAAGAAGTAGTTTTAGGTTATCCAAAACATATGAATGGTGATGTAGGAATACGTGGTCAATTATCAGAAGATTTTGCTCGTGAATTAGAATTTGAAGGAATTAAAGTTCATCTATGGGATGAACGACTAACTACGGTAAGTGCTGAACGGTTATTGATATCAGGGGATGTTTCTCGTAAAAAGAGAAAAAAAATCATTGACCAAATGGCAGCTGTAGAGATTTTGCAAAGTTATTTAGATCGAAAAAATAATAGGGGTTAAGTGGCCCCTATCTTTTTTTAGGAGGATGTTTATGTTAGATTCAAATTGTTTGTATGTGAAAGATGAAAATGGACAAGAAAAGAAAATGATTATTTTATTTACTTTTGATTCAAAGGATTTTGATGCGCAATATGTTGTATTTCAAGATCCAGAATTAGAAGATGGAGATGTTTATGCATCTCGTTATGATCAAGAGGGAAATTTAATTCCAATTGAAACAGATGAAGAATGGGATATGGTAGAAGAAGTTATCAATACATTTGCTGAGGATGAAGATAATGCGTAAGGTAAACAAGCGACGCCGTTTGCGTCGATTGTTTTTCTTATTTTGTTGTTGTTTAATTTTAGTCATTGGAATTTTATTTGCTTTCTATTCCATTAATTTAAGATCCGTTGGCGATGGGAATAAGAAGATTACTTTTGAAATCAAAGAAGGGGAAAGTTTTGATCAAGTAGTTGATCATTTAAAAGAAAAAGATATGATTCGTTCAGCAACCGTATCTAAATTGTATGCAAAATTTAACGACACAGGTACTTATTATGCCGGGAATTTTGCATTAAATAATGGAATGAGCACAGAAGAAGTTTTTGCTTACTTGGCAAATCCAAAAAATTCTAAACAAAATCAAATTGTTATAACCATTCCTGAAGGAAAATGGGCAAAGGAAATTGCGAGTACTTTACATGATCAATTTCCTCAATATTCACAAAGCGAATTTGAAAATAAATGGAATGATATTTCTTATATTAAAAAGTTAGCGAAAGATTATTCTTTCTTGGATGTGAATGTTTTAAACAATGATAATTATAAAATTAAGCTGGAAGGCTATTTATTCCCTGATACGTATTCCTTTAATGAAGATGCTACGATTGATGAAATCACTCGAACTTTTTTAAATCGTTTTCAAGAAGTTTATGACCAATATGCTTCTCAAATTAAAAAGAGTGGATATTCCTTGCAAGAAATACTTTCTTTGGCAAGTGTTGTACAATATGAAGCATCGTCAATTTCGGATATGGAAAAGATTGCTGGTGTTTTTTATAATCGATTAGAACAAGGAATGAAATTAGATTCATCGGTTACTGTTTGCTATGCTTTGTATGATGATTTAGAAAATGCGACGGATTGTGAAGTACAAACGGATATTGATTCTCCATATAACACTTATTTAAATCAGGGAATCCCAATTGGACCAATCTTGAATCCAGGTAGTGATGCAATTAAAGCAGTTCTTCATCCAACAAAATCCGATTATCTTTATTTTTTAGCGGATATTAATGGAGATGGAACGGTTTATTATTCAAAAACATTAGAAGAACATGAAGAAAAGATGCAAGAATATGGTCTTGTTTTAGATGAATTTGAAGAGTAAAAATTAAGAATTTTCAACCTTTTTCTAAAGAGGGGATGAACGTTCACATTTCAAATGAGATATGTTATAATCTCAATGCGATAAGGAGATAGTTATGGCAGAAGAAAAAAATTATGTAACACAAGAAGGGTATGACAAGTTAGTCGCTGAGAAAGATTATTTGATTCATACTGTTCAACCAGAAATAATTAATGAATTACAGGAGGCACGTGCACAAGGTGACTTGTCTGAAAATGCGGATTATGATGCTGCACGTGATCGTCAAGCTCGAAATAAAGCACGAATCGACGAATTAGAAGCAATGATTAAAAATGCAATCATTGTAAAGGATACACAATCAGATTCCGATGATTTGAGTGTGAAATTTGGTTATTTTGTAAGTCTTTTGGATTTATCTGACCAAAGACAAATGGAATATCAAATTGTTGGTACACAAGAAGCAGATCCATTAAATGGAAAATTATCGAATGCAACTCCGGTTGGTGAAGCAATTTTAGGTGCTAAAGTAGGACAAGTTGTTACGATTAGTCATGTTGAAGAACCTTATGATGTAAAAATCTTAAGTATTCGTAAACCTGAATAAAAAAATTGGTATTTTTGAATAAAAAAATCGTATTAGAGAAGGGTGATGTATATGAAAAGAACGCTTCTCTTTTTTTTATTGTTTGCATTTTTCTTTCTTTCTTATTTTGGACGTTATCAACCGGTATCATTAGATTTGGTTTCACCAACAACAAAAACCTGTGAAATTAAAGGTGAAGTAAAAAATCCAGGAGTTTATACCATTCAATGGGAAGATACAATTCAAGATCTGATCAGTCAAGCGGGTGGTTTATTAGAGAGTGCAGATACTTCTTCAATTTCAATGGTAAAGAATATTAATGATAAAGAAGTTGTCGTTATTCCAAAAAAGGAAGAGAGTACAGTAAAAAAAATATCAATCAATAGTGCCTCATTGGAACAATTAGATGAACTACCAGGAATCGGTCCTTCCATTGCACAACGTATCATTGATTATCGAAACCAAAAACCATTTTCGTCCGTTGAGGAAATTATGGAAGTAAAAGGGATTGGTGAGTCTATTTATGCCAAGATCAAGGATTTGATCGTCTTATGAAGAATACAATCTTATATTTAATCTTTGCTTTTTGGCTTTTGTTGGCGGTGCAAGACTGGTTTTGGATTTTATTCTTTTCGCTTCTTTTTATGTTCTTTTTTACCTTTCGATTTCATAAAAAAGGAATTCTTATACTTTGGCTTTTTTTGAGCCTTTGGGCCTTGTTTTTAACAAGAGAAAATCTTGTGGAAGCCAAAGCAGGAAATTATACAATCATACAAATAAAGTCGAATTATGTGATCGCAAAAAGAAAAGAGTGCAAAATCATTCTTTATGGAATAGAAAATCCTAATTTTTTTGAAGTATATAATGTTAAACAGATTGAAAAATGTTCAGAGTTAAAAAACATCAATCAATTTTCCTTTTTAGATTATCTTAAAAAAGATCAGATTACTGCTTGTGCAACCGTATCAGATCAAGATTTACGACAATCGAGTCATTCTTTTAAAGCGCGCATTTATACGTTAGTTAAATCCCATGATTTACTCTGTGCTTATTTATATGGTATTCAAAATCAAGAAGAAAATCTATTGATGCAACTAGGTTTACCGATTATTAGTTCTTATTATGTCCTTTATCAAATTTTACGTCGGCACTTCCAAGCCGATCATGTTCAAGTTATCTTATTGATTTTACTGATGTTTTATGGCAATTTATTTGTTTATTCTATTTCATTGATCCGTTTTTTCTGTTTCCAATTGAGTAAGATGATTTTTAAAGATTGGCAAAATCAAATGAGTTTTTCTCTTTTTATATTTTTGCAATTACTGCCTTTGCATGCGCTTGATTTTTCTTTGGTTTTTCCAGTCTTTTATCGATTGTGTTTTTACTATATTTCGGATTCAAACAAACGTTGGTTTTATCAAAAATTGTTATTGATTTTTTCACAATTTATATATTTTCATGAAGTTGACTTCTTTTTGTTGCTCTTTTTTTCACCTTTAAGGAAGATGCAATTTATTGCCTTTATAGCGAGTTTTTTTCAAATCTCTCTACCTTTTTTTACAACTTGGATTGGAAAATGGACCTTTCATTATGTACCTGGTTTGCTCTTTTTTTCTCTTTTATTCATCTTACTTATGAAGCGAAAGAAAGTGTTTTTAATTCTTCTTTGTCTTTGTCCATTTTTTGAGTCGCATGTGGATCCTTTCTTTCATGTTTATATGATCAATATTGGACAAGGCGATAGCACATTAATTGTTGAACCTTTCCATCGTAGTGCCGTACTGATTGATTGTGGCCAAAATTTATATCGTGATAATGTAGAAAAAATTATACTTCCAGTATTGGATGATTTGCAGATTCATGAATTAACGGCTTTAATTTGTACGCATGATGATTTTGATCATTCTGGTGGTAAAAAGGAATTGATGGAAAAAATTAAAATTGGACAAGTGATTACATCACGCTCTGAACAAGTGAATGTATCTTATCCTTTTTATTCCTTGCTTGAAAATAGAGTGGCGAAAGATGAAAATGATGAAAGTCTTATTTCTTACTTTTCTTATGATCAAGTTCATTACTTATGGATGGGTGATGCATCCATTGATGTTGAAAAGCAACTTTTAAGTAAGTATTCTTTTGATGTGGATGTATTAAAACTTGGTCATCATGGTTCTAAAACATCGAGCTCTTATGCTTTTTTAGATACATTAAGACCGAAACTAGCTTTGATTTCTGTTGGTAAAAAGAATCGCTATGGTCATCCTTCAACACAAGTGGTAGCTAATTGTCATGATCTAGGAATTGAAACCCTAGCAACAAAAGATGTGGGTATGATTCATATTTTTAGTTTTCATTCTTTTGTGTTCTTTGAGACGGCAACGCATTTGATTGGTCGTATCCCATAAGTTTTTGATATAATATTCGCATGAATTATATTTTATATGGAAATGATGAAAATCGTATGAAGCAAAAGATTGATTCGCTCAAAAAAAAGCATACGATTGAAGAATTTATTAGCTTTGATTGTACACAAGTTGAACAAAGCGATATTTTAAATGAAATGGATTCTTTTTCTATTTTCGATCAAAAGAAATTATTGCTTTTAAAAAATGCGAGCTTTTTATCAAGTAAAGATACAACCCATTTTAATGTGGAAGCTTTCGCAAAAAGATTGGATGCTAGTGATCAACTGATTGTAGTCTATTGTTGCTTCTGTGAAAAGTTAGATAAACGAAAAAAAGTTGTGAAACAAATGATCGAAAAGTCTTCTGTTATTGCTTGTTTAACTTTAGACGACAAATCAAAAATTCCTTATTTAAATGAATTAATGAAAGAAAAGAATCTTTCTTTTGAGCGTGATGCGTTTCAATGGTTTATATCTCGAATTGGAAATAATCCAATTCGCATCGAAAATGAATTAGAAAAGCTTTCACTTTATTCGGACCATATTACTTTGAATGACTGCAAAGAATTAGTTTCAATTGAACCGATGGATAATGTTTTTAAAATGACAGATGCGCTTTTAGATGGGAAAGCTTTATTACTTCTTTCCTATTATCGAAATTTTCGAAAATTAAATATGTCCTCATCAGCAATTGTAGCCCTATTAGCTGGTCAACTTCGCTTCTTATTTCAAGTTAGAGTATGTATGGAAAAAGGTTTAAAGCAAAACGAAATTGCACAAGAAATGCATGCACATCCTTATCGAATTAAGGTAAATATGCAACGCGCTTATCGTTTTGATATGGATCAATTACTTGAGCAGCTTTGTCAATTAGCGGAGTATGATCAATCCCGAAAATTAGGTTTAGTCAATGAAGATGATGGTTTTGAACAATTTATTTTGACTTTATTAAAAGAATAGGTATTTAAAGATAAAAAAGGAGGAAGAATGAGAAATCAAGTACTCACATTATTTGAAGAAAAAAATGAATGGACCTTAAAAGAATTAGAAATCAGGTTACACTTAAGTTCTTCAAAAGCGTTTGTTGAATTGGTTAAATGTTTAAATCAACTCGAAGAAGAACATATCTTATTAAATAATCATAATTCATATCTTTATTTAAATTCTAATCAATATTTTGTTGGTACAGTAAAGGATATTTCTAGATTTGAATTTATGGTTCGTAACTCTGAAAAAAAAGTCTATGTCAATAAGAAAAATAATAAAGATGTCTTTGAAGGGGATCTTGTTTTGGTTCAATTTGGAAAAATAAATAAGATCAAACTTGTTTATGAGCACAGCATTACGCGAATTAGTGGAACTTTTTATAAACGAAAAAAAGAATTTATTTTTTATAGCGATGTTGATTATCATTGCAACTTTGAAATTACCAATTTAAAAGCTTTTTCTATTAAACAAGGTTATAAAGCTGTAGTTGAAATTTTATCTTATTCTAAGCCTTTAAAAGTGAAAATTGTTGAACTTTTAGGTCATGAAAAAGATGCAGGTGTAGATATTAGTTCACTCCTTTATGCGAATCAAATACGGATGGATTGGAATGAAAAAATAAATAAAGAATTAAAACAGATTCCTTCAAACGTTAGATCAAAAGATCTTGTTGAAAGAAAGGATTTACGAGATTTATTAACGTTTACAATTGATGGAGATGATGCAAAAGATTTTGATGATGCCATTTCCATTGAAAAAAATAAACAAGGTTATATCTTATATGTACATATTGCTGATGTATCCAATTATGTTAAAGAAGGAAGTGCTATTGATCAAGAGGCTTTTTTACGTTCAACGAGTGTTTATGTTTGTGATCGTGTAGTGCCAATGCTGCCTTTCGAATTAAGTAATGGAATTTGTTCTTTGAATCCGGATGTAGATCGTTGCACATTGACGTGTAAAATGAATGTTAATTCAAGAGGTCGTATTACCTCATATGAAATTTTCCCGTCTGTAATTCACTCGAATAGGCGTTGTACTTATCAGAAAGTGAATGAAGTATTAGAAGGGAAGACAATGAAAGAATATGATTGCTTACTAGAGTCGTTTACTCTTCTTAAAAAATGTACTTTGAAGCTTCAAAATCAAGCTTATAAACGTGGGGCAATTGAATTTGAAACCTCTGAATCGGAATTGATTCTGAATGAAAAAGGAAAAACGATTGATGTCAGAAAGAAGAAACGTGGATTTGCAGAACAAATGATTGAAGAATGTATGATTTCAGCCAATGTATGTGTTGCGAATTATTTACATTCACACGACTACCCTTGTATGTATCGAATCCATGAAAAACCAGATCCTGCGAAAATGATTTCTGTTTATCAAGTTGCGAGTGTTCTTGGTGCGGATTGTTTTTTTGATTGTGAAAATTTAGAACCAAAAGATTTACAAGCATTTTTAACTTCTTTAAATGAGGATCAACATTCCATCTTATCGATGGTGAGTTTAAGAGCAATGCAAAAAGCCCGTTACGATGAAAAATGTTTAGGACATTTTGGTTTGGCTTTAAGCGAATATTGTCACTTTACTTCACCTATTCGTCGCTATTCTGATTTAGTTGTTCATCGGATGTTAAGAAAATATGTATTTAAGCAACAAGCTTTGAATAAAATGAAAAAGGATAAGACCAAAATTGAAAAACAAGCTTTTCATATTTCAAAGAAGGAAAGAGAAGCAATTCGTGTAGAACGCTTAGTCAATGATTTCAAAAAAGCAGAATATATGAAAAAATACATTGGAAAGACTTTTTCTGGCAGAATTGTAGGCGTACAAAGTTTTGGTTTCTTTGTGGAATTAGAGAATACCGTTGAAGGCCTTGTACCAATTCATACCTTATATGATGATTTTTATGTTTATGATGAGCTGAAAATGAAACTAAGTGCAGAAAGTGGTACGAGAAGTTTTCAAATGGGTCAAAAACTTAAAGTTATTTGTACAGGAGTAGATGAGAAAAAAGGTCAAGTTGAATTTGCATTATGGACTTAGAAGAAAAGCGCACTTTCTTAAATTGAAAGTGCGTTTTAAACAATTAAATAAGATGGAATGCTTTTAAAGCATATACAATACCATCCTCTTTCACATCTTTGGTAATATAATCAGCAGCTTCTTTTGCTTCAGGCATAGCATTATCCATTGCAACACCTATTTTTACATAGCGTAACATTTCAGCATCGTTACCACCATCACCAAAAGCCATCGTTTCATCTTGTTTGAAGCCATAATAAGAAAGAATTTTTTGAATTGCAACTTCTTTTCCACCATTCGATGGAATAATATCGGTTGCGAAATCAACCCAACGAACCGATTTAAGATTTTGAATTCCTTCTAATAAATATGGATCTTCTTTGGAAGTTGTTGCAACCATCATTTGATAAATATCCTTTTCAATGAATTCGTTAATATCTTTAGAAGATGGACAAGCCTGACCTGCCATTTTAAAATAGCGATCAAGATTTTCTTGATAATAATCACAAACCATTTGATCAGTTGATGCGTAGGCAATGGATTTATTCATTTTTTGAGCATTTTTGCGAATCTTTATTAATTCGTTTTTTTGTATAGGATTTTTATATAGAACGTTATTTTGATCAAAACAATAGGCTCCATTGAAAGCTAAAGCCCCATCAAATTGAATGCCTTCAAATTTTGGAATCACAAAATTTGGACGGCCAGTCGCAAGAAATAATTTAATTCCTTTCTGTTGCAGCTTGCGAAGAGATTCAATAACAGGCTTCGATAGGCTTTGAGAACCATAGTTCACTAAAGTTCCATCAATATCAAAAAATATAATTTTAATCATGCCCATATTATAAAGATGAAAAGAGAATCTGTCTACTTTGGTCATAAATTCGTCTTTCTTGGTACTTGATTTGACCAAATAAAAAAAACAAGTAAGATGAAATTATCAATTGAAGGGAGTGATTACAATGAATAGCGTTCAAGTTAGAAAAGTTGAAGCAAAAGATTCATATGTAGTGCTCTTTTCATACACGATAACTGGGTAATTTTATTTATCCAGTTTTTTTCACGGTTAAATCCATAGGAGGATAATAAAATGGATCAAAATTTTAACAAAGTATTTTGGGATGCTTGTGCACAAGGGGATTTTGCGATGGCTGCTGCACAAATTAAGGCGGGTACAGATGTAAATTATCAAAATGGAGATGGACGTACTGCTTTAATGCGTGCTAGCAAAAGAGATCATAAGGAAATTGTACAATTGTTAATTGATCACGGTGCGGATGTAAATTTAGTTGATAATAAGGGAAAGACAGCTTTGATGGGAGCTGCTAAAAAAGGAAATCGTACCATTTGTAAAGCGTTATTATTAGCTGGCGCTGATGTGAATGCGAAAGATGATCGAGGAAGAACATCCTTAATGAGAGCTGCTTTTTTAGGTAGAGACCGTTGTGTTGAAGTTTTATTGGATGCTGGAGCGGATATTAATACGCAAGATGAAGTTGGCCGATCTGCACTTATGGAAGCATGTATTGCCTTTAAAAGAGATACGATTGCTTTATTGTTGAATCGAAACGCCAATGTGAATTTATTTGATAACAATGGTTGTACGGCATTGATGCGTGCTGCTTATGGTGGTTATGCAAGCTTGGTAGAAAAATTACTTTCTTATGGTGCTGATAAAGATATGGTGGATAAACAAGGAAATACAGCACTTGATTATGTACGTGAAAGTAACCGAGCTCAATTGGAGCCCATTTTAAGATAGGAGTACGATTATGCGAGATTATTTAAGTCATGAGGTTCGAAATGTTAGTGTATTAGGGCATAGTGGTGCTGGAAAAACAGCAGTTATGGAAGCTTTATTACTTTATACAAAAGCAACGGATCGTTTTGGAAAAACAAGTGAAGGAAGTAGTTTAATTGATTTTGATCCAGAAGAAATTAAACGTGGTTTAAGTATATATACATCGATTATTCCAATTGAATGGGAAAATTGTAAGATCAATTTTATTGATACACCAGGTTATTTAGATTATGTTGGAGAAAAACAAGCAGGTTTTGAAGTAGGCGATAGTGCTTTGATTGTTTGTGATGCAAAAAATGTATTGGAGTCAGGTACAAAATTAGCTTATAAGGCAGCTGTAAATGCTAAAAAACCAGCAATCTTCTTTATTAATAAATTAGATGATCCTGAAACGAATTTTGAAGATGCATACAATACCTTACGTGAAGAATTTGGTAAGAGTGTTATTCCTTTCGAATTACCAATTGTTGAGAATAATGAAATTGTTGGGTCTGTAAATATCATTCGGAATAAAGCATGGTACTACAAAGGAGAAAAAGCCCAAGGTGATGTTGCTCAACCTGTACCAGATGATTTATTAGACTTAGTTGCTGTCTATAAAGATCAAATTGCGGAAGCAGTCGCTATGGGTGATGATGAATTAATGGAAAAATTCTTCTCTGGGGAAGAGTTTACGGATGCTGAGTTAACGAAAGGGGTTCGTATTGGTATTCGCAATGGGGAAATTGTTCCAGTTTATTCAGGAAGTGCAACTGAAATGATTGGTATTCGTCGTTTGATGGATTTGATTGTTGCATATTTCCCAACTTATTCTGAAAAAGGTTTGTATACAGCTACTACACCGAAAGAAGAAATGGTTGAACTATTAACAAATGAAAAAGAAGTGTTAACGGCTCAAGTTTTTAAAACCATTGTTGATCCATTTGTTGGTCGAATTTCCTATGTAAAAGTATTGAGTGGTGTTTTATCGAGTGATTCTGTTGTATCGAATGCGAATAATGGAACAAATGAAAAAATTTCAACAATTTATATTATTAAGGGAAAACATCAAACAGCTGTTGGTAAACTATTTACTGGAGATATTGGAGCCATTACGAAACTTCAATCAACGAAGACGAATGATACGCTCTGTGAAAAAGGGAAATTGCTTTTAGCAGATCCGATTCATTTTGATGAACCAATGTATGGACAAGCTATTTTGCCTAAGACCAAAAATGATGAAGATAAATTGTCGAGTGGATTGGCTCGTTTAGTTGAAGAAGATCCAACCTTTAAAGTCGTAAATAATAAAGAAACAGGACAAACAGTAATTTATGGTATTGGTGATCAACACCTAGATGTTATTTTAAGTAAATTAGCAAATAAGTATAAAGTAGATGTAACAACCTCGGATCCAAAAGTAACCTATCGAGAAACGATCACAAAAAAAGCAACCGGTGAAGGTCGTCATAAAAAACAATCGGGTGGTCATGGTCAATTTGGACATGTCTTTGTAGACTTTGAACCAAATGAAGAAGCAGAAGAATTGGTATTTGAAGAAAAGGTATTTGGTGGTGCTGTACCAAAACAATATTTCCCTGCAGTTGAAACTGGTTTGCGTGAATGCAGTCAGAATGGACCTTTAGCAGGATATAAAATGGTCCATTTAAAAGCAACACTTATGGATGGAAAGTATCATGATGTTGATTCAAGTGAAATGGCTTTTAAAATGGCAGCCCATTTAGCTTTCAAAGATGCGATGAAGAAATGTCATCCGATTTTATTAGAACCAATTATGAATGTGAAAGTCATTGTTCCAGATGCATATACAGGTACAATTATTGGTGATTTAAACAAACGTCGTGGAGCAATTATGGGTATGGAACCAAGTGAAGATGATCAAATCATTGAAGCACAAGTACCTTATGCTGAAATCTTACGTTATTCTCTTGATTTAAGAAGCATGTCACAAGGGCTAGGAAGTTATACAATGTCAATGGAACGTTATGATCCAGTTCCTGATCAAATTGCGATTCGCATTATTGAAAAAGTAAAGAATGATGAATAAAGTCAAAACCAGCTTCGGCTGGTTTTTTTTAAAAGTACTAGGATTTATAAATAAAAAGAAGTATAATTTAAAAGCATGTCAATATTGATCGAAAGACAATAATTGAGTTATATGCAAGATGTTTTGATTTACATCGTATTCGTAAGAAACGAGAGTAGGAGGAAAATTGAATATGGAAAAATCAAGCTTTACTGTGAAACGCATGAGTACGTTAGCTCTACTTATTGCAGTTATTTTGGTGATGTCATTCACCCCTTTAGGGTACTTACAAATCGGACCTTTATCGATGAGTTTGTTGACAATTCCAGTTGCGATTGGAGCAATTGTCATGGGGCCAACGGATGGAGCAATCTTAGGATTGGTATTTGGATTGACTTCATTATTTAATGCAATGTCTGGAGCTAGTGCTATGGGAACAGCTATGTTTTCGATTAATCCTTTTGGATGTTTTGTGGTTTGTGTTGTAGCACGTGTTTTAATGGGGTATTGTGCAGGACTTGTTTATCAAGTTTTATCAAAGGTAAATGCTTCAAAGCAAAAATTAAATTTTGCGATTGGTGGTTTATTGGCAGCATTCTTTAATACCTTGTTTTTCATGGGTTCTTTATGTTTGTTTTTCTATGGAAGTGATTATGTTCAAAATTTAGTACAAGCACTTCATGTTAGTAATCCGATTATGTTTGTGATTGTTTTAGTCGGATTCCAAGGTTTAATGGAAATGTTCTTATGTTGTATTGTATCAACAGCTGTTAGTATTCCATTAGCTAAATTCACAAGTAAATAAATGAAATCTTTTAGAGGCATCCTAAGAGGATGTCTTTTTTTCTTTTAGATTGACTTATATACGAAAGAGTGAAATCCATGATATTTCTTGTTTTATTGTTGTATATTAAAGGTGAAGAAATAAAAGCCCCAAAATATTTTTTAAAAAAACTTAAGCCAATATTTTAGCGAATCGTAAGATAGCAGCAAAATATAAATAATTATAAGATTGTAAATAAATATTTATTTTTTTGTTTATTGTCAGTAAAAGCAGATCAATTTTGAACTAAATTATGAATAAGACCTGTATTTACGTACTTTCTATAATTGTTAAACAAATCAGATTTCATATTTTTTTGTGAAGGAATAAATAGTTTAAATCGTTTGAAAATAATAATTAGAAAGAAGAGGCATAAATATGAATCAGATTATAACGATTTTTGATTATGGTAAAAAAATCAATGTTATTAAAGATGTGGCAGTTAAAACAATTGGTCAGGAAGAAACGGATCAGGTATGGTGTGAAGCTCGCAAAATACTTGCAAATCTTTTAAATAAATACTCGTCAATACAGATTAAAGAGCAAACGCATACCGATTTGATATTTCCTCATATTGTCATATATAAATCTCTCCTTAATAATCATGCAGATGTCGCAATAGAAATCATGGAGCAAGGTGAAGCAATTTGCGCAAGAGAAAGCGGAAAGTCATTTCAGAAGATTGTAAAACTGCCATTTGGAAAAACATTATTTTTCAAAGCTTTTGCGTTAGGATGCAAAAGGGATTTTGGTTTGGATGTTGGTTTTGCGAATGTGGTATATAAAGCGACAAGTAAAGAGTACAAGATGGATATTACAGCATGCCCTTATATGAAATATTGCAAGAGTGAAAACTGTTCAGAGCTTACGCATATTTTTTGTGATAACGATATATATGCTTATGGTCATTTGAATGTAATCCGTTTCTCAAGAACAGAAACCCTAGGAATAGGCGGAAACAAGTGTGATTTTTGGCTTGTGAGGGATAAATAAAAAAGAAAATGTAATATTAATGAAGGAGAATTACTATGCTGAAATATGGAATTCTTGCAAAAGGAATAGAAATGATGTGCTTTAAATCTGCACTTGAAGCATTAGGGAAAGTGTATCCGAA
The DNA here is from genome assembly GCA_963596085.1 of Bacteroidaceae bacterium. Lineage (GTDB taxonomy): Bacteria > Bacillota_I > Bacilli_A > Erysipelotrichales > Erysipelotrichaceae > Absicoccus. The sequence continues at coordinate 16,069 of CAVBLW010000018.1, forward strand.
AATGGATAGGAATGAATACAAGAAAAAAGTAAAAAAAGAATTTAAAGAGATGCTTTTACGTACACCAGATATAGGTGGTAGTTCGCTTGAATCAAACTTATATATAGCCGCTTTTGTATTCTCATTATATAAGGCTGATCCGGATAGAATCACACCGGAAATTGTAGATAAAATGGTTATGGCGGTTTTTGATTCACCGTTCATGGTTAAAGCACACAAGAATAAAAAATGTATTATGTTTACTGATAAAGTACAGGAAAAGAAACTTGCAGAAAGCAGAGCAAGTCAAAATTCAAAATATGAACTTGATTGGAAATTTGATTATCAAAAAGGTGTGGATGAATTTTACAATACATATACTGAGTGTGGAATCTGTAAGCTCGGAAAACGAGAAAACTGTTTTAAATTTGTTCCCTGCTTATGTAACATGGATGAGAGAAATTATCGTAACGAAGGTGGTCAGCTTCATCGCACAAAAACACTTGCAAACGGTGATGAATGCTGCGATTTTCATGTGACAAAAATTTGAGGTTAAACATATGGAGACGTTAAAAGATAATATTCGATGTAAAAATTCCGATGCGGCAGTGATTCTTATGCTTGGTAGCAAAGGTAGTACACCACTCACAAAAGGTGTGTCAAAATGGCTTATAAAGCAAGGTGTAAATGTTCTTCCGCTTACGCCAAAGGAAGGAAGTGTTGGTTACCATAGTTTTCCTCTTGAAAGTGTTGAGGAAGTAATCAAAAGAGGATAGTTCGCTGAAAGCACTTACGGAACGCTACGACAAGTTGGTACAGCCTGGAACGATATCAAAGATTAGAAACAAAGCGTCATCATTAATATCACAACTTGTAAAACAGGTAGGGAAAGTGGCCAAGAATGCAATAGCTGAACAGGAAATGTTTATTCAATGTATGAAAGTTGTTGCTGAGGGTTTTGGTATTTTAGAAAAGCAGGCCGCAAGATTGACTGTAACAGAAAAGGTCATCATTAAACGGATTAATGATGCATCACAGGGGCTGGAAATAGATACTTTCGATACCATTTGTTTGGCAAGAGGATACGATATCTCAAAAATAGTGAATGGTTATAAAACACAGGACAGAATACTTGCCTTGTTAGAAGGAGAAGCAACAGGTGCGTTTAGATTTGCTGGATTACCATTCAATATAGTGCTGAGTACTTTCCTGTATTACAGAGCCGTACAATCGATTACCCTACATTACGGATACGACATTAAAAACGATGCATCAGAACTTGTCATAGCCAGCGATGTATTTATGAGTGCCTTAAGCCCAGAAAGCAAAGGCATGAAGGAAGCCAGAGAGTTAATTGGAAAAATAATGGTTATGATAGAGATTACAACCGTTAGCAGGTAAGCAAAAAAACATGGGAAAAGATGGCTAGCCGTGGAGGTGTAACGTTGCTGATTTGTTAGATGAGGGCATTGGCAAATAAAGCAGTAAAAAACGCTCTTGAAAAAGCTGGGCAGAAAGAACTAGAAGAAAGCCTATTCAAAGGAGTTTTTGAACAAATAGGTAAAAAGCTGACAAAACAAGCGATTGGAAAATCCATACTATTTGCAGGAGCCTTTATTGGAGCCTTATTTGACATTGTACAGATGAACAAAGTGTTGGAATATGCTGATGTCATTTATAACAAGAGATTTTTGATTGAAAAGGAAGTTAGGATTAATACGCTACTGGGTTACAGAGATGATGAATCGCCAGTAATAATCGATGTTACAGAATAGGAGTGATTTTATGCAGCACGAATGTAGGATAACAGTTCTGGAGACCAAGGTATTTCCAGAACTGCAGGAAAAATATCTGGCTGATCCGAAGTCGGGACCGTGTCCTTGCTTCAAGGCAGGAGACACATTTTTATTAAAGAGAACGCCACAGCAGGATGATTTCTATCATTTGATGAATGGCAAGTTCTGCGGTGAGGCATGGGATGCAGTGAGCCGATATGTCTATACCGCTTTGCAGGGCGGTTCCATCATGCATGGCTGGACAAATGACGAGCGCATGATGATCACCTGCTGTAATGACGGGACAAGACCTGTCATATTCAAAATAGAAAGAATCGACATCCCGGAAAGTGAAGAAGAAAAGCAGTGGCTGGAGAAACAGAACTTCAAGAACACTGCACAGGATGTCTATATGGGGTGAAAGGCAAAATGAAAATATACGAGATTCAAACCAGAACTCCGCGGCTGATAGAGGAGCTGATGAACGTTTGGGAATCCTCTGTCCGTGCGACCCATTTGTTCCTTTCTGATGCGGAAGTAAAAAGCATCAAAGAGTATGTGCCGCAGGCTTTAAAGGACGTTGAACATCTGGTCATTGCTGAATCTAAAAAGTCAGTCGCATTTATGGGGACACAAAATGGACGGTTGGAAATGCTCTTTATTTCACCGAAGGAAAGAGGAAAAGGCATTGGAAAGAAGCTGTTGCAATATGGTTTTGAGAGTTATGGGATTAGTGAGGTAACAGTCAATGAACAGAATCCTCAGGCTGTTGGTTTTTATGAACACATGGGATTTAAAACTTACAAGCGAACTGATTTGGATGAGGAAGGCGCACCCTATCCGCTTCTGTACATGAAGCGGACGCGATAAATTCCAGCTTGCAAAACTGAAATTCCACGAAAGGAGGCACTGCCTATGTACGCACAAAAAGCTATCGTTCATAATGCACACACCTTGTACACTGTGCATACCGTTTCAAGGTACAATTGTGTGATTGTATCAATTTTGTAAGGGTAATAGAAAAAAACAAAAGGTTCCGGTAATATACTTTGTGCAAAAAGAATATTTGACGATACCGAATCGAAAACTAAATTGACTGATGAGGTTATGATTCCTATTGAAAATATAAAAGGCAGAGTGATTATGAAGATTAGACAACAAAATCAAATCAAACTTTTTTTGATTAATGAATTTGGAAAAGATAAGGGAAGTGCTCTTTTTAAAAAACAAGAAATAAGGCTTAATGAGATTATAGAAGGCACAAAAAATAAAAGCGAAAATCAGATGAAGACACTGATTCAGACAATTCTTCCTCGCATTGCTTTATATCAAGTGCTTCTAGAAAGCAAGCTCTCAAAAGATGACATAAAGGAGTTTATGCGAAAATATATGCTTGACGTTGTTGCTGCAAAGAAACATAATTCTACGGCAAAAATGGAAAAAGTTCCAGGCTTTTACAAAATTTATAGTCGAATATTTCTTAAGATTATGCGAACAACAGATCTTCAAAAAAGCACGCAGAACTGTGGGAAAGATTATTATGATATTACTATAACCAAGTGTTTGTGGCATACGGCTTGTGTAGAAAATGGATGTGAAAAGCTTTGTAGACTATTTTGTGATGTTGATGATGTTACATACGGTGGTTTAAATAAAATAGGATTTTCAAGAACAAAGACATTGGGCTATGGTGGTGACTGCTGTGATTTCCATTTTTTCAAAAAGTAGTTTCATTTTGAGCAACCGCATAAAACTAAGGTTATCATGCTGATAAAAGATATTTTTAAGTGAACGAATTTAATGCACGATCTGTTTATTTAGGACAAGAATATAAACTGAAATCCGAATTCAAAATGATGATAAAGAATCAATAATAGATTGAAATGAAAACCATGAGATTGATAAAAACAAGAGATATGCACCCACAACAGAAGATCCGCAGAACCGCTTGATATAAGGCTTTTTGGAACATGAGGTTTCAGAGGTCTTTTTTATTTTGCCTGAAAATGGAAGACGGTAATGCTAGAGAGGTGGCAGCCGGTTGCAGTAGGTGTGTGTGCATACCTGTTAAATTATTGCTGGAAGAAAAGGATACTTTGAACGATGTCTAAAGGTGTTCAAATGACAATAATTTAAAGGGTGCACACACTGGATTTTGCAGAAATAACTTGACTTTTCGAGGGTTCAGAGCAACTACTACGTAACACAGGGAGGTGACGCTAATGGATTTAGAAAGAGAATGTTGATTGCCAAATTATTTACAGGTGGCACTTTTATGTGAGTCCATGTTTGCAGGATTTATGCTTCTTCCGGGAGCAGGATTAAATGTCCTTATGGGAGCGTTTAGTGGTGCAGCATTGGATAAGATAGGAGCAAAACTTCCGATTTTGTTTGGAACAGGACTTATGACAATCGGTATTCTTTTATTTACCATATTTGGAATGAGTCTTAATACAGGAATGATCATTGGATTTTATATAATCTTTGGAATAGGCTGTGGTATTGCATTTGGAAATACAATGACGGTGGGGAATTTGAGACTTCCGGTTCAGCAGAAGGCGTATGGAAATACATGCTTTAATATGCTTATGCAGTTTGCAGGAGCTGTCGGAACCAGCGTTTGTGCAGCATTGGTGGCAGCAGTGCAGATGCAGAATAAATCTTTCAGCCATGAGCAAAAAACGGCAGCAGGATTTACACATGGTTTTATATTCCTACTGATACTTGCGGTTGTATGTTTAATCCTTCAGATTGTTGGCTTTAAAAAATATGAAAAGACAGAAGAACAGTAAAAATGAGAGG
>CAVBLW010000019.1:0-27476 GCA_963596085.1 Bacteroidaceae bacterium
TTTTCAAAAGGAGGAAAAGAAGATGAAAACAATGGATTATTTTAAAGAGTTACATAATGCAAAGGAAGTATGGTTTTATTTTGAAGATGATGAAACAAAGAAAGCTTTAGAAAAAGATTTGGATATGGATCTTTCAGCTTTTAATAAAACGGTACGATTTGATAATACTTTTCAAACTTGGTGTGAAGTGAGTGAAAAGTTGCAATACCTATATTATACGTGTTATCCTGAAAACATTTTTGGCGGTGTGGTTTTTATTGATTATAAAAAGTATTTAAACAAAGAGCCGTATATCGTTAAATATGGGAGAAAAAACACAGAATTTATATATAGACATTAAAATATGAATTCTTGATGTAGAATCTATAAGAATAGAATGAATAAACCTATAAAGAGTGTGCTAGAGATTGGCTCGTAACACACACCAACCTACATGAAGATGCAAGGTGGTAAAGCCAAAATGATAGGATGAAATGAATCAGTCTTTTTTGTCCTATCTGTCGATAGGACTTTTCTTTTGGGATAGTTTTCGAAAGGAGGAAAAGAAGATGAAAACAATGGATTTTTTAAAAGAATTACATGAGGCAAAGGAAGTATGGTTTTATTTTGAGGACGTAGAAACAAAGAAGGCTTTGGAAAAAGATTTAGATATGGATCTTTCTGCTTTTGATAAAACGGTACGATTTGATAATACCTTTCAAACTTGGTGTGAAGTAAGTTTTAAGCTCAGATGTCTTTATAATCGTGTAGGTGGGGATATTTTTGGTGGTATTGTATTTATTGATTATAAAAAATATTTAAATCATGAGCCTTATATTATGAAAAAAGGTGAACTAAGTTACATTTAAAAATATTTGGAACGGTTAAAAAAAGAACAAATAAGTCAATGTTAATGGATGATATTTTCCAAATTGGTTTAACTTAAGTTTCTTTTATAATATCTAAAAAATAAGAATCCAGTTGTACATACGGCAATTGAATCGGCAATGGGTTCGGCTAAAAATGTCCCAATTGTAGGATTCGAAACAATTTGTGGTAAAAGAAAAATCAAAGGAATTAATAAAATGATTTTTCGCCAAATGGTTAGAAAAATAGCTGTTTTTGCTTGATCAAGGGCGACAAAGCTATATTGGCAAGCAACTTGGATACCATAAATACAAAGTAGGCAAAGATAGGTTCGAAGCGGTGTGATGGAGTAGTTACGAAGGATTGGATCATTAGTGAATAGGCCAATGATCGTTTCAGGCATAAACATACATGCACTCCAAATGATGCAACTACCAATTACACATGAAAACAATAGGTATTGAAAAGTTTTTTTCACACGGTCTAATAAGTTTGCACCGAGATTATAACTAAGAATGGGTTGTGCACCTTGTACAAGTCCTGGTAGAAGCAACATCACAAATTGCATCACTGAATTTAATATGCTCATGGATGCGACGGCCATATCACCACCATAATGTTGTAGCTCCGTATTAAAACTAATAGCGACCATATTTTCGGTGATTTGCATAAGGGCAGGCGATGTTCCAAGTAATATACAAGGAAGTAATAAGTTCCAATCAATTTTAAAATGGGTGATTTTAAGTTGAATTTGACTTCTTTCCGAAGTTAAAAATCGAATAATGAAAATACAGGAGATAGCTTGGGCAATGATGCTTGCCCAAGCAGCGCCTGAAATGCCAAGATTAAATAGGTAAATTAATATTGGATCGAGGATTATATTGATGATTGCACCAATTGTTACATTAATCATGCTTGTTTTGGCAAAGCCTTGGGTTGAAATAAAAGTGTTCAATCCCAAGGATAATTGAGTAAAAGGAATACCGAGACAATAAATTTGCATATAATCGATTGCATAATTTATGGTATTTTGACTTGCACCAAAGAATAAGAGAATATACTTTCCCCATAAAAGCATTCCAATGGTTAAGAATAAAGAGATGACAAACAAAAAGACTGTACAAGATCCCATAATCTTCTCAGCACTCTCTTTTTGATTTTTACCAAGTGCAATAGCAGCTTTTGGAGCACCCCCCATACTAACAAGAGATGCAAATGCAGATAAAAATAAAATAACCGGTGTTGTGACGCCAAGACCAGCAAGGGCTTGTGCTCCACCAACTTTCATATGGCCAATAAACATTTTGTCGATCAAATTGTATAAAATATTAATAAGTTGGGATAATACGGCAGGAATTGCCAATTTAATAAATAATGGTCCTATAGGCATTGTTTCTAGGATATTTGAATGATCATTACACATAATCGAATTCACCTCTTCGCATAGGACATTATAAGAAAGTTCAAAAAGGACTTAAAGTTACTAGCAAATTTATTAGCTACTTTTAAATGAAAAGATTGAATCGATTCTATAGAAGATGACCTGTTTTACGTTGACAGATTGAATAATCAATGAAATATTTAAGCAAAGAGAAAGAGAGAAAGAAAAATGTTTTTAATTATATTATTAATACTTATTATTGTGCTTTTAATTCGAATTGTGGTGATTGTACCACAAGGGTTTGTTTATGTTACTGAACTTTTAGGGAAATACAAAGCAACATGGCATCCAGGTTTACATTTCAAAATTCCTTTTTTTGAGAGAATAGCTAAAAAAGTAAATGTGAAAGAAGTTGTTGGTGATTTTGCAGCAATTGAAGCCATTACGAAAGATAATGTAATGTTGATGGTTGATTCTGTTGTTTTCTATAAAGTAAGAGATGGAGAAGATAATCCAAGAAAATTCGCCTATGGAGTCACAAATCCAGAAACAGCCATTGAATTGTTAACAGCAACAACCTTAAGAAATATAATTGGTGAAATGACTTTGGATGAAGCCTTGACTTCGCGTGAAAGAATCAATGATTCCATGAGAAAAACCTTAGATGAGGCAACCGATGATTGGGGTGTTTTGGTTCGACGCGTTGAATTAAAAAGCTTAACACCAGGGGAAGATGTAAGAGTTGTCATGGAACGACAAGTCACAGCCGAACGAAATAAACGCGCTGAAATTTTAGAAGCTGAAGGGCATAAACAAGCGGATATTTTAAAAGCACAAGGGCATAAAGATGCCTTGGTTTTAGAAGCTGAAGCAGAAAAACAACGGAAGATTCTAGAAGCCGAAGCAGAAATGCAAGCCCAAATTGAACGAGCAAAAGGACGTGCAGAAGCAATTCGTACCATTCAAAAAGCCGAAGCAGAAGGTATTAAGTTATTGAATGATGCCAAAGCAAGTACATCCGTTCTTCAACTCAAAGGCTATGAAGCCTTAACAAAAGTTGCAGATGGAAATGCAACAAAATTAATTATTCCAAGCGATTTAACCGGAATTGCGAGTTCTGTATTAACAGCAGGTGAAACATATAAAACATCAAAGGAAGATGCTTCGATAAAAAGTTGTTCCAAAGAAAGCTCTCAAAAAGAAGAATGTCCTGTCAAAGAACCAAAAATTGAATTAGAACCTAAGCAGTATCTTAAAGTTGAAAAATAAAAAGTTATTTAAAAGAAAGAAGGCATACATATGAAAAATCCAAAGGGGGGGTGCGTAAAAAAAGTAGAACCAACAAAAAATTATGAATTAATTTTAACGTTTGAATATGGAGAACGTAGAATCATGGATATGAAACCATTATTAAAAGATCCAATGAATGAACCTTTAAGAAATCTATCGTTCTTTTTAAAGGCTTATGTTGTTTGTGATTCTGTTGGATGGAATGAGGATATCGATATAGCGCCAGAATTTTTGTATGAAGAAAGTGTACCGCTCGATTAATAAATATACCTATAAAGACTGTGCTAGAGATCGGCTTGTAAGATACCAACCTACAGAATATGCAAGGTGGTAAAGCCAAAAGGATCACTGAGACCATCGATAGGGCACTTCTTTTGGATATTCATTTCAAAAGGAGAAAAAATGAAATCATTAAAAGATTTAATGGAAATCTACGAAGGTAAAAGATTATGGTTTTACATTTCGAAAAAAACGAAAAAGAAGTTTTATAAGGAAGTAAAGACTATGAATCTATGTTTTCCGAATGGTAAAAAAGTATTACCGTTTAGAATCTCGGATCAAATGGCAATATCCAATCAGCAAATTGCTTATATTTCTTGTGCTTGTTGGATTCGATCCAAATTAGATCAAAATATCATTAAAATTGATTATGAGAAGTTTTTGAATAATAATCATTATATTATTGATTAAGTGTGTAAGTTAGATAACGGATATACTTCTGTTATCTAACGACACACTTTTTTATTTCATTTCAATAATTTTTCTTTTTGTTTTTCAAACTCTTCTTGTGAAAGAATGCCTTGATCTACGAGGCTTTTTAGCTTAATTAGTTCATCAGCAATTAAGTTTGGTGTTTCTCTTGTTTGCTCAATATAAGTAACTGTTGAGTTTTCCATTTGTTTGGCTTGATTTTGAGCCAGGATATCTCTTAATTTCTTTTCTAAATTCGCATCATAAGAAAAACGAAGAACCGGTTTATATGGATCATCTCGAGTTACAACTAAGGTGCGTATAATCTCTTGTCGTGTTTGAGCCTGTACATTTGTTTTTTCTTTGGCCGTAGCCCCACCAATGATGGCTCCGGCAGGTCCAAATAATACTCCACCAACAATGCTTCTTTTAACAACACCCTTCTTTTTGGTTTCGCCTTTACTTTCAGTAATCAGTTTTACTTCTTGTTCAACTTCAACACTTTGAATTGTTTCATAGCGAATCAAAGTTCCGAGTTTCATTGCGCCAATAAATATAACACCTAAGTTATCGTCCCATTTGGCTGTTAATGCAATCTTACCTGTTGGTTCCATGGATTCTAAAAGATTCTTCATTTCTTCCTTATATTCACGTTTTCTTTTTTTCTCATCGGGCATATCAAAATCATCTAAATCAAAAAGTCCCATCTTTCAATCCTCACTTTTCTAAATTATACCATGGGCAATGCTTTTTTCAGTAAGTATCAATTAGATCTGGTATGATAGATCTAGAAATGAGTGAAAGTATGCAACAAACCATCCATATAAAAAGAGAACCAGAATTTATTTCAAATGATCCTAAAAAAGGTAGAAAGGTATTAACGTCTATTGAAGAGGAACTTCGCCATTGTGATGCATTTATAATGAGTGTTGCTTTTATTACGAGAAGTGGTATTACACCTTTGTTACAAGCTTTTAAAGAATTAGAAGCAAAAGGGGTTAAAGGAAAAATATTGACGACCAATTATTTAACTTTTAGTGATCCGGTTGCTTTAAAGAAATTGGCTTCTTTTTCAAATATAGAATGTAAAATGTATTGTGTTGATCAAGAAGAAATTGGCTTTCATACCAAGGGGTATCTTTTTCGAAAAAAGGATAGATATAAAATATTGGTAGGAAGTTCAAATTTAACTCAGAAAGCATTAACTCAAAACAGGGAATGGAATACGAAAATTGTTTCAACAAAAGAAAGTGAATACTTACAGGATTTATTGGATGAATTTAATGCCCTTTGGTATAACGAGCGAAGTTATTATTTTAATTCCATTGTGGATGCTTATCAAAGTGAATACAATGCCTTTCGTCAATTTGAAAAGAAACCTTCGGCCTTGCTTCAATCGAAAGGTTTAAAACCAAATTCGATGCAAGTTCAAGTGATTCAAAATTTACAGAAATTGGTAGATGAGAAAAAACAAAAAGTTTTATTGATTTCGGCAACAGGAACTGGAAAAACCTATGCATCGGCTTTTGCATTGAAAGAACAAAAACCACAACGTTTATTATTTTTGGTTCATCGAGAACAAATTGCCTTACAAGCGATGAAAACCTATCAAATGGTTTTTGGAAAAGAGAAAAGCTATGGTTTATTATCGGGGACAAAGAAAGATTTCGATGCAGATTTTCTTTTTTCAACGATGCAAACAATGGCTAAAGATGAAGTTTTATCCACATTTTCCAAAGAAACCTTTGATGTCATTGTCATTGATGAAGCTCATCGCAGTGGTGCGAACAGTTATCAAAAAATCATGGAATATTTTCATCCGAAACTTTGTTTTGGTATGACCGCTAGTCCAGAAAGAACCGATCAATTTGATGTTTTTGCGGCTTTTGATCACAATATTGTTTATGAAATTCGTCTTCAACAAGCCCTTGAAGAGGATTTATTGTGTCCTTTTCATTATTTTGGTATTACGGATTTTATGATGGATGAGCAAGAAGTCGATTTTACAGATTTTAAATATTTAAGCAGTGATCAAAGAGTTGATTATATTTTGCAACAATCCCAATATTATGGATATAGTGGGGATCGTCTAAAAGGTCTGATCTTTTGTAGCAGTAAAAAAGAAGCACAGCTTTTAAGTGAAAAAATGAATCAACGAGGATTTCATACCTTAGCTTTAAGTGGAGATGATTCACAACAAGCACGTCAAGAAGCTATTGAAAAATTAGTGACAAAACAAGAAGATCATTATGATTATTTGTTGACGGTAGATATCTTTAATGAAGGGGTAGATATTCCTGAAATCAATCAAGTTCTTTTGTTGCGTGAAACGCAATCTCCGATTGTTTTTGTGCAACAATTAGGACGGGGGTTACGTAAGGCTAAAGAAAAAGAATATGTTGTTATACTTGATTTTATTGGGAACTATAAAAACAATTATATGATTCCAATCGCTTTATCAGGTGATCGAAGCTACAATAAGGACAATATTCGACGATATCTAAGTGAAGGGGAACGAGTAATTCCAGGTGCTTCAACCATTCATTTTGATGCCATTTCAAAGAAACAAATCTATGCTTCGATTGATGCGGCAAATTTTACAGAGATGCGTCTCATTCGTCAAAATTATCAACAATTAAAGATTAAATTGGGTCGAATTCCTCATCTATGTGATTTTGATACATATGGAGGAATGGATCTTTTACGCCTGTTTGAAAACAAATCCTTACAAAGTTATTATCGCTTTTTAGCGAAATATGAAAAGGATTATACAATTCGTATTTCGAATCGGCAAGAAAACTTACTTAAATTTGTTTCAACGAAATTCGCAAGTGGGAAAAGAATTCATGAATTGCTCTTACTTCAATTGTTAATTGAAAACAAAGGCAATGTTGAAGCACTTTTTAAAAAACAATTAAAAGAAAAATATCAAAAAGATTTGAATACCTTAGAAAGACAAAGCGTACGGAATCTTTTAACAAATGAATTTCCGGTTTCGACTTCAAAGAAAATGTTTAAAGATTGTATCTTTTTAGATCAAAATAAGGATGGATTCCAAATATCATCAAACTTTCAAGAAGATTTAAAGGATGAAAACTTTAAACAAATGATGCTTGAATTAATTGAATTTGGTATTCTGCGCTTTAAAAAGAACTATCAAAATTGTTATAAAGATACGAATCTTGTCTTGTATCAAAAATATACCTATGAAGATGTTTGTCGTTTATTGAATTGGCACCACAATGAAGTGCCTTTAAATATTGGTGGGTATAAGTATGATCAATATACGCATACCTTTCCAGTCTTTATTAATTATGATAAGGCGGAAGACATTCAAGAAACCATTAAATATGCCGATGCTTTTCTAAATGAAAAAGAGTTGATTGCGATTTCAAAGGCAGGACGTTCTTTAGATAGTGAGGATGTACAAAAATTCTTATATGCCAAAGAAAGAAATATTCAAGTTCATTTGTTTGTAAGAAAGAATAAAGAGGATAAAGAATCCAAAGAATTTTATTATTTAGGATCTATGTATACGGACAAAAAGCATGCAATTGAAATTCAAATGCCAAATACGAATAAAAGTGCTGTTGAAATTCGATGGACCTTAGAGGATGCCGTAAGAGAAGATTTATATCAATATATTGTGAATGGATAGGAGTAAAATGAAAACAATAAAAGTTGTAGCAGCAGTCATAAAAGATGGAACACAAATTTTTGCGACGCAAAGAGGCTATGGAGAATTCAAAGGTTTGTGGGAATTTCCAGGTGGCAAAGTAGAAACAGGAGAAAAGAAAGAGGAAGCTTTAAAGCGTGAAATCAAAGAAGAGTTAGATACGGAAATTGAAGTACAGGATTTAATTGATACGATTGAATATGATTATCCCGATTTTCATCTTTCCATGGATTGTTTTCTTTGTGAAGTGAAAGCCGGAAATCTAACTTTACTAGAACATGATGCAAGTGCTTGGTTAACAAAAGAAACTTTGTATTCAGTCAATTGGTTGCCAGCGGATCTTGGACTCATTCAAAAAATTAAAGAGATGATTTAAGTGATCATCTTTTTTTCTTGAATTTTCTTGCTTGATAGCTATTAAAATTTGCCTAGAAACTATCAAAATTGTTTAATCGAAAACAAGTAATTCTACATGTGGTGTATAAAAAAATCATTGTAAAACTGTAAACGTTTTCGCAGAAAAAATCTCTTGATTTTTTAAAAAAAAGGACTATGCTAGTTAACGATACAAAATGCAAAGGGGCGTACTTTAATAAAAAAGTATTGCCTCTGTTGTTTTTTTGGGAGAGGAGGAACATCGACTAGAAAAATGGAAGAGTTTACGAGTGAGCTGATGAATCAGCTGAATGTCAATATAGTACAGATTGGTCCGTTTTCATTTCATGAATCAGTGATTGTATCTTGGGTCGTAATGGCTATATTGATTATCGGATCTATGTGGCTAACGCATGGATTAAAAGTACATAATCCAAGTAAGAGGCAAGTTGTTGCAGAAACAATTGTGACTTGGTTGGATTCGTTTACCCAATCAATGCTCGGCGAAAATGGGAAAGAGTACAGTGCATATATTGCGACCGTCTTACTTTATATTGGGTTGTCAAATATCATTGGAATTATTGGTTTAAAGCCCCCGACAAAGGATATGAGTGTAACCATTGCCTTATCATTAATGAGTATTGTATTGATTGAAGTGAGTGGAATAAGGGTAAAAGGAATCAAGGGTTGGATTAAAGGATTTACGCAACCATTAGCGATTGTAACTCCAATCAATATTCTTGAATTATTTACAAAGCCTTTATCACTTTGTATGCGACTTTTTGGAAATGTACTCGGTGCGTTTGTCATTATGGAATTAATTAAGATGGTCGTACCAGTCTTTATTCCACCGGTATTTAGTCTATATTTTGATTTTTTTGATGGCTTTATTCAAGCCTATGTATTTGTCTTTTTAACATCATTGTTTATCGCAGAAGCGACAGAAAATTAGGAGGAGAAAAAAATGAGTGTAACTGCAATTGGAGCTGGATTAGCAGCATTAGCCGTAATTGGTGGAGGTTTAGGAATTGGAATCGCAACCTCTTCTGCTGTAAAAGCAGTAGCGCAACAACCAGAAGCAGATAGTAAAATTATGCGTAATTTATTATTAGGAGCAGCCTTAGCGGAAGCAACCGCAATCTATGGATTTGTATTGGGTATCTTAATTATTTTAATGGTTAAATAGAAGGGTAGGAATGAATTATGCATATGCTAAGAATTGATTCCAATATTCTTTGGACAATTGTTAACTTGCTGATTTTATACGCATTTATGATGCGTTTTCTATTCAAACCTGTTCGTAATATTATTGCCAAACGAAATGAAGAAATCAAAGCATCGTTTGAAGATGTCAAGAAACAGAAAGATGAAGCTTTGGAATTGAAAAACCAAGCAGATCAACAATTGAAAAATATGCAAACGATTTGTGATAGCAAGCTTGCCGAAGCGAAGATTCAAGCAAGTCAAGAATATGAAAAGATTATTGCGGATGCAAATCAAAAATCTGAAGAAATGATTGAAGAAGCTCGTCAAAAAACAATTGAAGCCAGTGAACAAGAAAAGGCAAAAGCACAAAGTGCTATTGCTGAAATGATCAATCAAGCAGCAGCTAAAATTGCTGGAGATCGAAGCAATGAAGAATTGTATGATGACTTCTTAAAAGAAATGGAATAAAAGGATAGTGGATATGAAAAAGGAAAAAATAGAAGCAGTGATCCGTTGTGTCAGACGTCCATCTGAACAACAAGCGGAAAAAATTAAAAAGTTCCTTAAGAATAAGTATGATTGTAAAACTGTTGAATTAGATATCCAATTGGATCCTTCTGTACGTGGCGGCTTTATTCTAAATTGTGAAAATGATGAATATGATTGGTCAACTCGTTCGCGTCAAGAACAAATGGCCGATCAAATTAAAGCAGCGCGAGATCAAGCCATTCAAATGAAAAAAGATGGCTCTTTAATGTCAATTTTAAAAGAAGCCATTGAACAATTTGAAGCAAGTTCGATGCAAAATGAAGTAGGATATGTTGAAACCATTGGAGATGGCATTGCTACTTTATCGGGATTAGAACATGCAATGTATGGCGAAGTTGTTGTATTTGAAGATGGAACCAAAGGAATGGTTCAAGATATTACAGAAGATGGAATTGGCGTTATCTTATTTGATAGCGAAGGAATGATTGGACAAGGGTGCAAGGTGAGTCGTACCCAGCAACAAGCCGGAATTCCAGTGAGTGATCAATTTTTAGGACGTGTTGTCGATGCCTTGGGAAATCCAATCGATGGACTTGGGCCAATTGAAGCCAATGAAATGCGTCCAGTCGAAGAACCGGCACCAAGTATTATTGATCGTAAACCCGTAACAACACCAATGGAAACAGGAATTTTATCCATTGATTCCATGTTCCCAATTGGACGAGGACAACGTGAATTAATCATTGGGGACCGTCAAACCGGAAAAACTTCAATCGCTGTGGATACGATTTTAAATCAAAAAGGAAAAGATTGTATTTGTATCTATGTTGCGATTGCACAAAAAGCATCAACGGTTGCCAACTTAGTTAATACTTTGAAAACAAAGGATGCAATGGATTATACCATCGTTGTATCATCAACTGCTGCCGATGCAGCCAGTTTACAATATATTGCCCCTTATTCGGCAACCAGTTTAGCTGAATACTTCATGCATCAAGGAAAAGATGTTTTGATTGTTTATGATGATTTATCAAAACATGCCGTGGCTTATCGTACCATTTCCTTATTATTAGGACGAAGCCCAGGACGTGAAGCTTATCCAGGGGATGTTTTCTATTTACATTCACGTTTATTAGAACGAAGTGCCCGTTTATCGGATGAAAAAGGTGGCGGATCAATTACGGCCTTACCAATTATTGAAACCCAAGATGGGGATGTCAGTGCCTATATTCCAACCAATGTCATTTCAATTACCGATGGACAAATTTTCTTAGAAAGTGATTTATTCTTTGAAGGACAAAGACCAGCTGTCAATGTTGGTTTATCCGTCAGTCGTGTTGGAGGGGCAGCCCAAACCAAAGCAATGAAAAAAGCTTCGGGTTCATTACGTATTGATTTAGCACAATATCGTGAAATGAAAGAATTTACCCAATTTGCCAGTGACTTAGATGAAGCAACGACCAAACAGTTGCAACATGGACAAGTTTTAATGGAATTGTTGAAACAACCATTAAATCATCCAATGAGTCAATCGGATCAAATTATGTCTTTAGTGATTGCGGATGCGCATATTCTAAATGATGTTGCACCGGATCAAATTAAAGATGAACAAATGAAAGTCTTAGCTTGGTTGAATGAAAATCATGCTGAATTTGCCAGTGAATTAAATACAACAAAAGTTTTAGATGACAATTTAAAGAATCGTATCATTGAAGCCGCCAAAACCTATCGAGGACAAAAATAATGTCAGCAATTCGTGAAATCAAAGATCGAATGAATGGAATCCAATCCACCATGAAAATCACGAAAGCTATGTATATGATTTCATCGACAAAAATGAATGTTGCGAAAGAAAGATTAGCAAGTACAGAACCCTATTTCTATAGCTTAAAGAAAGTTATTTTAATGATTCTTCGTTCTTTGCCAGAAGATTTTAGCCATCCTTATTTTGATGATCGTGAATATGTTGAAGAAGACAAAGAAAGAAAGGCAATTATTTGTATAACTGGAGATAAAGGATTAGCTGGTTCTTATAATCATAATGTTTTAAAAATGACCGAACAGATGATTCAAAAAGATCCAATGATGAAATTGTATATGGTTGGTGAAGTAGGAAGACAATACTTCATGAGACGAAACGTATCCATTGAAGAGAGCTTCTTATATACGGCTCAACAACCGACTTTGCCAAAAGCCCGTTCGATTTCATCAAAAATGTTGGATTTATTCATGAATAAGGAAATTGATGAAGTCTATATTGTTTATACAAAGATGGATGGATCGATGGAATTTACACCGGAAATTGAACAACTTCTACCTTTACATCGTTTAAGTGCGGCTGTCGAAGTTGCTGGAGAAGGAAAATCCAATTTCCAATTGGAACCAAGTCCAAAGGATTTGTTGGATACGGTGATTCCAGATTATTTAGCTGGGTATATTTATAGTGCTTTAGTTGAATCCTATGCAGCGGAAAACTATGCGCGTATGCAAGCGATGGATTCAGCAAATAAAAACGGGGAAGATTTATTAAATCAATTGTCTTTACAATATAATCGTCAAAGACAAGCAAAAATCACCCAAGAAATTACGGAAGTTTGTGGCGGTGCAAAAGCTAGACGCCAACAATTAGAAAAGAAAAAGAAACGTCAGGAAAGGAGTTGTGAATAAGCATGCAAATTGGAAAAATTATCCAAGTTATGGGACCAGTCGTCGATGTTCATTTTGATGAAACCCCACTCCCTATTATTCATACCGCTTTGCAAGTCGATAACCATGGTCGTAAATGTATCATGGAAGTTATGCAACATGTTGGAATCAATACGGTTCGTTGTATTATGCTTTCACCAAGTGAAGGACTACAAAAAGATATGCCCGTTTTATCCCATGGTATGGGTATTGAAGTACCTGTAGGTAAACAAACTTTAGGTCGTTTGTTTAATGTCCTTGGAGATACAATTGATGGAAAGGAAGCAGTCGATAGCGATGAATATTGGGAAATCCATCGTAAACCACCAAAATTTGAAGACCAATCCCCAGTTACTGAAATTTTAGAAACAGGAATTAAGGTTATTGATTTATTAGCTCCTTATGCCAAAGGTGGAAAAATCGGTTTATTCGGTGGAGCCGGTGTTGGTAAAACCGTCTTAATTCAAGAGTTAATTCGTAACATCGCAAGTGAACATGGAGGGTACTCTATTTTTACTGGTGTTGGAGAACGTTCTCGTGAAGGAAACGATTTATGGACTGAAATGACAGAATCTGGAGTTATTGAAAATACGGCTTTAGTTTTTGGACAAATGAATGAATCACCAGGTGCACGTATGCGTGTAGCTGAAACTGGTTTAACCATGGCTGAATATTTCCGTGATGTTGAACATAAGGATGTCTTATTATTTATTGATAATATTTTCCGTTTTGTTCAAGCTGGTTCAGAAGTTTCTTCTTTATTGGGTCGTATGCCATCAGCCGTTGGATATCAACCAACTTTGGCCAATGAAATGGGACAACTTCAAGAGCGAATTACTTCAACGAAAAATGGATCCGTTACTTCAGTACAAGCGGTTTATGTTCCAGCCGATGACTTGACAGACCCTGCACCTGCAACGACATTTGAACACTTGGATGCTACAACCGTTCTTTCTCGTAAGGTTGTTGAACAAGGTATTTATCCAGCTGTTGATCCTTTGGAATCAAGTAGTCGTATTCTACAAGCGGATATTGTTGGTAAAGAGCATTATGAAACAGCCCAACAAGTTCTTCAATATTTACAAAAATATAAAGAACTTCAAGATATTATTGCGATTCTTGGTATGGAAGAATTAAGTGATGAAGATAAGACAGTTGTTGCTCGTGCACGTCGATTACGTAACTTTATGGCACAACCTTTCCATGTGGCTGAACAATTTACTTCCATTCCAGGGAAATATGTTCCTTTAAAAGATACAATTAAAGGATTTCAAGCCATATTAAATGGTGAAATGGACCAATATCCAGAAACCGCCTTCTTTAATGTTGGTACCATTGATGAAGTCATTGAAAAAGCGAAAGAAGTATAATTATGGCAAAAACTTTCGATTTAAAAATAATGGCGAGTGATCATGTTTTTTATGATGGAAAGGCCCAAGTTTTAACGATTCATACGCCGAATGGAAGTAAACAATTCTTAGCCAATCATGCGTCTTGTATTTATGCCATTACACCCGGTGAATTAAAGATTCGTTTAGAAGATGATTCGGAAATTAAGGTTGTTAGTGGTTTGGGAACAATGGTTTTTACACACAATCAAGCTGAAGTTTTAGTTGATACTTGTGAAAGCCAAGAAGAATTGGATCAAAGAAGAGCCCAAGAAGCTTTGGATCGTGCCAAGGAGAAAATGCGCCAAAAACAATCGATGCGTGAATATAAGATGTCACAAGCAGCCATGGCACGTGCTTTAGCGCGTTTACAATTCAAAGATAAACATATTAATTAGATCAGAGAGTCTCTGGTCTTTTTAAATGTATTTAATTTATAAACAATATATCTATTATTGTATTTCTGTGATATATTATTTGGTATATAATTTAAGAAAAGAGGGTGACAAAATGCAAAGTATTCAAACAATTTATAAAATTGGCCCCGGTCCAAGTAGTTCGCATACCTTTGGTCCAATGATGGCCTCGAAATATATGCTTGAAAAATATCCAAACGCCAGTCAATTTGCGGTTGAATTGTATGGTTCCTTAGCCTTAACAGGTAAAGGACATTTAACGGATCAAATTATAAAGAAAACTTTGCATCCCAAGATTTGTCAAATTACCTTTGATTATAAAAAGGAAGTGGATCATCCCAATACAATGCTCATTACAGCCTATGATCAAGAAAAAATCATAGGGCGACATACTTTTGTATCCATTGGTGGTGGTAAGATTGAAATTGATGGCAAAAAAGACAATCAAGAAGAAGATGTTTATGCTTTAACGACCATGGATCAAATTCAAAAAGTATGCCATGAACGCCATATTCGTTTGGATCAATACATTGATGAAGTTGAAGGCAGTGAATTGGATAAATATATGCATAAAATCTTTACACAGATGTTAAAAACAGTCAATACCGGTTTAAAAAGAACCGGTGTATTACCTGGAAGCTTAAAGATTGAAAGAGTTGCCCATGCTTTGTATCAGTCAGCGAAAAGCTGTGAAGATGTACAAGATACCAATAGCTTATTGTTAGCAAGTTATGCCTATGCAGCCAATGAACAAAATGCGAGTGGAGGCCTTGTCGTAACGGCACCAACTATGGGAAGTTGTGGCGTTTTACCTAGTTTGGTCTATCACTTTTATCATGATCAAAATTATCCGAAACAAACCATTATTCAAGCGTTAAAGGTAGCGGGTTTAATTGGTAATTTGATTCAAAATAACGCAACCATTTCAGGCGCAAAAGCTGGATGTCAAGCAGAGGTCGGAGCTGCCTGTTCGATGGGCGCAGCCTTTGTGGCCAGTTGTCAATTTCAAACCAATGAACAAATTGAATGTGCTGCCGAAATTGGTTTAGAACATCATTTGGGTTTGACTTGTGATCCAGTTGGTGGCTATGTGATGATTCCTTGCATTGAAAGAAATGCGGTTGCTGCTCAACGAAGTATTGATGCAGCACGTTTAGCGAAATATTTACGCAATGTAAAAAAGAATCGTGTGAGTTTAGATATGGTCATTAAAACAATGAATTTGACCGGTAAAAAATTACCAATCGAATTAAAGGAAAGTGCCTTAGGTGGACTAGCTGTTGTTGTACCAGAGCATGAAGACTAATTTTACATAATTTTTGATATTTTGAAATATTCTATTAACAAGATGATTAGATAGTAGAGACATCAGGAGGACCTTATGTTAGAACTATTTAATATGAGCGTATTGATTGTATCTTTAGTATCAATCATTGGAATTATTATCTATTATACAGAGAAAGAATTAACGATTAAATTTGAAGAAAATGAAAAAAGGCTTTGTGATTAAAGTCTTTTTTTGTGGAGTATAAACGGAAGCTTTACTTCAATCACTTCAATTTCTAATTGAAGTGACATTGAAGTAGATAGTGAAGTGATATTGAAGTAAATTGAAGGTGAGAATATGTTTTTAGGATAAACTAGCGTTTAATCCTCGCTTACAATAAGTAAAGGCCACACATGTCTGAATTTTAAACGTGTGTGGCTTTTTTTCACAACATATCATGAAGCATGAAACCTAACATTAATTCCAATCGATTATTTAAAGAGGAAAAGTCTAATTCCAAAATTTGACTGGCTTTATTAATTTTATAATTTACGGTATTTCGATGAATAAAGAGTTGATTGGCGGTTTTTTGAACCGAGCCATTATTATTTAAATAGCTACGTAGGGTTTGAACTAAGTCGGTACCTTGTTCCTTATCATAATGAAAAAGAGGCCCCAATACGGCATCAAAATAATCTTGGGAAATGGTTGGATCTTCAATGCCTAATAAAATGCGATAAACCCCCATATCTTTATACATATATTGATTCTTATTAATTGTTTCTTTTTTTTGAAGGTTCATGATGGAACAAGCTTGACGATAACTTTTATGTAAACAGCGAATGCTTTTCGTTAATTTTCCAACACCGATATATAGATCTTCTTGATGATGAAGGATCCACTTACTTTGTTGAAGCAGGTCTTTGGCAAAAACACGGACATTTTCCGTGGATTCACTATGATAAACGACAATGATTTCACCTTCGCTACCTGTCAATAAGGCATAGTTTTGGTATTTATGCGATAAAATGGATTGTAAATTGGTAATGATGGAATCTGTTCTTTGATAAGGATTTCCATAGGCTTGTTCTAATTGTAGGACTAAAACACTATAACGCCATTCTTCTTCAAAATGATTTTCTAATAAAGGAACCATATAGAGTTCTTTTTGATCTGGAAAGAAAATGGCATTTTTAAAAGCCGTACTAATCGTTTCTTGTTTGGCTTCGGCTTCGACAATGGCCTTACAAAAAGGACGCATAATGTTTTCGAAAGGGACTTCTTTCGGAATAGAGAAGAGGGGAAGTCCATGATTGTCACAATAATCAACAACGGAATCTGGAATGTTTAGGATATATCCTCCTGTATCAAAGGCGATGCCGATGGCATTCATACTTTGAATTTTTTTGACAAATTCCAGCATCTTATTTTCATCCTGTAAGTCAACACCCGTTGATAAAATGAGTTCGCCCCCTTTTAAAAAGCGTGTCATGGGAATGGATTCTAGAATATGAACCCAAGAAATGCGTTTTTCTAAGCCTTCTTTTCCAGCGATTAATTGTAGACCAGTCGTGGGGAATTCATTGATTAATTGATGTAGATTCATGTTTTACCTCCAAAAAAACGCAATGAAGCCTTTTGATGCATCATTGCGTTTTATTACAGACATTTTAACACACCTTGTGCTATAGCACAAAGAACTTTGGTCTTTAATCTATGGTTTTAAAAAAATAGAACGCTTATAATGCAAACTGTAAAAAGACAAAGACGTCAAATAAGAGATTCTTATTTGGCGTTTTTTCTTTACTCGATGATATATAAGGAGGAAATTTGAAATGCAATTAAAGGACACAGGATTATCATATCAAGATATCAAAGAGAAAGTAGACAAATACATGATTGAAACGTATGAACGTTTTGATTTCTTAGCGGATCATGCCAAAGGTGTATATATGTATGATGAAAATGATACACCTTACTTAGATTTCTATGCAGGTATTGCTGTTAACTCCGCTGGTAACTGTAATCCACGTGTAGTAAAAGCGGTACAAGAACAAGCCGCTACAATTATGCAAACATTTAACTATCCATATACTGTACCGCAAGCTTTATTGGCTGAAAAGATTTGTACAACGATTGGAATGGATAAAATTTTCTATCAAAATACAGGAACCGAAGCCAATGAAGCCATGATTAAAATGGCTCGTAAATATGGTGTTGAAAAATATGGACCAGAAAAATATCACATTGTAACTGCGAAAGAATCTTTCCATGGACGTACTTTTGGTGCAATGTCTGCAACGGGACAACCAGACAATGCTTGCCAAGTTGGATTTGGTCCAATGACTGAAGGTTTCTCCTATGCACCATTTAATGATTTAGAAGCATTTAAAGCAGCATGTACTGAAAATACTATTGGTATCATGGTTGAACCAGTTCAAGGTGAAGGTGGAGTTCATCCTGCAACCAAAGAATTCTTACAAGGTTTACGTGAATTCTGTGATGAAAAAGGCATCTTATTATTACTTGATGAAGTTCAATCAGGTTGGGGACGTTGTGGAAATGTCATGGCTTATATGAACTATGATATTAAACCAGACATTGTATCGATGGCAAAAGCCTTAGGTGGTGGTATGCCAATTGGTGCAATTTGTGCTACGGAAGAAGTTGCGAAAGCTTTTACGATGGGAAGTCATGGAACAACATTTGGTGGACATCCTGTATGTTGTGCCGCTGCATTAGCTGAAGTAGAAGAAATCTTAGAAAAAGATTTACCAGGTAACGCAAAAGAAGTTGGTGAATATTTCATTTCTGAATTAGCGAAGTTGCCACATGTAAAAGAAGCACGTGGACAAGGTTTATTTGTTGGTGTGGAATTTGATGGAAGTATCAATGCATTGGATGTAAAACACGGATGTTTTGATCGTAAGTTGTTAATTACAGCAATTGGTTCAAATATCATTCGTATGGTACCACCACTAATTATCACAAAAGAGGATGCAGATAAAGCTGTACAAATTATTGGCGAAACGATTGAATCAATCGCTTAATAAATGAAGACGGAAAGAGAATTTCCCTTCCCGTCTTTCAATATCGAAAGGAGAATTCTATGAAAAAAAGAGTTATCACAATTGGGTGTGAATATGGAGCAGGTGGTCCACAAATTGGTCAAATGCTCGCAAGTGCTTTAGGCGTTGAATATTA
Source organism: Bacteroidaceae bacterium (assembly GCA_963596085.1). Classification (GTDB taxonomy): domain Bacteria; phylum Bacillota_I; class Bacilli_A; order Erysipelotrichales; family Erysipelotrichaceae; genus Absicoccus. The sequence continues at coordinate 18,914 of CAVBLW010000019.1, forward strand.
TGATCGTGACTTAGTGGATACGGTTGTAAAAAAATTAAATATTGATCGTGGGTTGGTTGAAAAAGCCGATGAACAACCCCATGTGAATCACACGTTTCAAACGACTTTAGGGCCTCGTTATGCTAATTTAACGAATCAAGTCATTTCGAGTCAATATGAAGTTATTCATAAAATGGCAGAAAAAGGGCCTTGTGTTATTATCGGTCGAAGCAGTGATTTTATTTTAAAAGATCGTGAGGATGTATTAAATGTCTTCATTTATGCACCAGAAGAAGTACGCATTCGTTCCATTATGGAAGGTAAAGGAGTGGATGAAGCCAAAGCAAAAGAATTACTAGACTACTATGATGTCATGAATCATTCACGTCACAAATATATTACAGGAACCTATCGAGGCGATCGTCATAATCGACATATTTTAATCGATAGTAGTTTACTTGGTTGGGAAAAGACAGCGCAATATTTATTGTCACTTGTCGAAATATGCCAAGAGTAAGGGAGGATCTGCGATATGGATAAGAAATCATCAGAATTTGACAAAGTATTTAGTGCCTGGGACATACTTGTGATTGCCTTTGGTGCCATGATTGGTTGGGGCTGGGTTGTTTCAACCGGTGATTGGATCGGAACAGCCGGTGTTATTGGAGCCATGCTCGGTTTCGTTCTTGGTGGCATCATGATTTTCTTCATTGGTATGACCTATGCTGAATTAACCCCAGCAATGCCAGAATGTGGTGGTGAACATGTCTTCAGTATGCGAGCAATGGGACCAACTGGTTCATTTATTTGTACATGGGCGATTATTTTAGGTTATGTCAGTGTTGTTTGTTTTGAAGCTTGTGCCTTACCTACAATTATCACTTATATTTTCCCAAGCTTTTTACAGGGATACTTATATACAGTAGCCGGATTTGATATTTATGCTTCTTGGTTAGCAGTAGCCATTGTCTTTGCGATTTTTATTACCATTGTTAATATTGTCGGTGCCAAAACAGCAGCCATTCTACAAACAATTTTAACGGTTATCATTGGAGCGGCTGGAATCCTATTGATTGTTGCTTCTGTCGTAACAGGATCTACTTCAAACTTAGATGGACAAGTCTTTGTAGGAAGTGGTATGAAAGATATGTTAGGGAATATCATAAAAGTTGCAGCGGTATCTCCGTTCTTCTTTATTGGATTTGACGTTATCCCTCAAGCAGCAGAAGAAATCAACGTGCCTTTAAAGAAAATTGGTAAAATGTTGATACTTTCAATTATCTTAGGAATTACTTTCTATGCATTGGTTATCTTAGCGGTAGGTCTAGTTTTAAATCCTGAAGGAATTGCTGCAAGTGTTGCAAGTTCTGCAGGTTTAGTTACAGCTGATGCCATGGCAGCCGCATTCCATAGTTCAGCAATGTCAAAGGTATTGATCGTAGCTGGTATGTGTGGAATCTTAACTTCTTGGAACTCCTTTATGATTGGTGGAAGCCGTGCGATGTATTCGATGGCTGAATCTTATATGATTCCTCGTATCTTTAAAACTTTACATCCAAAATATAAAACACCAATTTATGCCATTCTATTAATCGGTTTATTAAGTGTATTAGCACCATTTGCCGGACGTAGTATGTTGGTATGGATTGTTGATGCAGGAAACTTTGGTTGTGTGGCTGCTTATTGTATGGTTTCTATTTCCTTCTGTATTCTTCGTAAAAAAGAACCAAATATGCCACGTCCTTATAAAGTAAAAAATGGTATGTTAGTCGGTGGTTTAGCTGTTCTCTTATCTGGAATTATGGTCCTTCTTTATTTGATTCCAGGCTCTGGTGTAACTTTAGCACGTGAAGAATGGTATATGACTGGTGGTTGGTATGGATTAGGTATTATCTTCTATATCTATGCCAAAGCAAAATATGGTGAAGACTTTGGAAAATATGAAATGGTCTTTAACTCTGAATTAGAAGGTCATAGAGAAGAAGAAAAGGTAGATGCGCCATCTTATGGATCAATTGAAGATGCTTTACAAGCTAAAGAATCCATTGGTATGGTTGAAGCCAAAAAAGATTTCTCTTACTATTTACCAGTGAATATTCATTTTGGAAAAGGGAAAGTAAATGAAGTTGGTACTTTGGCCAAACCTTATGGAAAACATGTCTTGATTGTTACCGGTGGAAGCAGCGCTAAAAAATCTGGTTTATATGATCGTGTAAAAACTTTATTAGAAAAAGAAGGAATGACAACCATTCTTTTTGATAAAGTAAAACCAAATCCTTTGACAACAACAGCGGAAGAAGGTGCTTTATTAGCACGCAAAGAAAAGATTGATTGTGTTGTTGCCATTGGTGGTGGAAGTATTATGGACTGTGCCAAAGGAATTGCCTTCTTGGCATTAAATGATGGTGATATTTCAGATTATATCTATAATCGTAAATATTCAGACAAAGCCCTTCCTTTAATTTTAATTCCAACAACTTGTGGTACTGGTTCAGAAGGAAATGGATTTGCGGTATTAACCAATCCAGAGAATGGGGATAAAAAATCCTTACGTTGTCCAGCAATCTTTGCGAAAGCTTCGATTGTCGATCCAGATGTTATGAAAACGATGCCAAAATCCGTTTTAGCTTCGGTTGGATTTGATGCATTGTGTCATTGTATGGAAGCTTATACTGCACATAATGCACAACCATTTACCGATGCGATGTGTTTATATGCCATTCCATTAATTTATAAGAGTGTTAAAGCCTTATATCAAGGAAATCTTTCAGAAGCAGAAGAAGATCAAGCTTGGGCTGATTTAAGCTTAGGTGCAACTGTTGGTGGTATGGTTATTAATACAGCAGGTGTTACTTTAGCACATGGTATGGAACATCCTGTTAGTGGATTAAAAGATATTGCACATGGTAAAGGTCTTGCAGCCATTACACCAATTGCGATTGAAGCGCAATATAAATACAATCGTCCAAAATTTGGTCGTTTAGCTCGTATCTTTGGTGGATATGTTGCAGAAGATTGTGCGCCTAAGATTCGTAGCTTATTAAAAGATTTGGATTTAGAATTGACTTTAAGCGATTTTGGAATTCAAGAAAGCGATTTGGATTGGTTAACGGATAGTTGTTTGAAAGTATCTGCAGGTAACTTAGTCAATACCCCAGGACAACCAAGTCGAGAAGATATTTATAATTTATATAAAGAAATGATGTAAAACAAATTTAAAAAGGATGTCATGTTGAAATGACATCCTTTTTTTTGAATAAATTTTTAAATCGATAGTATTTTATTTTAACAATTCTTCCTTCCATTGTTCTTGTACTTCACCGATTTTTTTCTTACGCATTAAGAATAAAATGACAAGTAGTTCAGGCACAATTAAGAATAAACCAAAGAAGTTTGTATTTGGGTTTACCGAAGCACTACTTGGTGTATTGGCAAGTAAAAGGGTTCCAAATACGGCAATATCATTTAAAGCATGAATGAAAATTAAGAGTGGTAAATTCCCGGATCGAAAATAAATGATGGCATAGGTAATTCCACCAACACCGGCAGTAATACAATTAACGAAAACAGCCGTTGGATTTCCAGGATTTAAACTGTGCATTAATCCAAATAAGATACCGGAAATCACACAAGCTTTAATAATACCTGCTCTTTCACTTCCAAAGTGTTCCAATAAGGTTTCTGCAACAATAGCACGACATGTCAATTCTTCTGCAATCGCAATCACAAGCATACAAAGAAGTAACATCACAATGGTTAGGACTGTAACGGATCGTCCACCAAGGGCAAGAACAGCCAATAGTCCAGTTCCAAGATATAGAATTGAAGTGGCAATTGGATACGCACAAAGACTTAAAGATCGAATGAATCCTTTTCCTTTTTTCTTCAGTAAATAAAGATGATCGGTTTTCCACAAAATGAAGAGCATAACCAATATTACGAATAAATCTGGAAAACCTAGAATAAGGAAGACGGAAGCAAATGAATCTTTTGAAGCAAGATTTGATTTAAAAATCAATGAGAGTGGCAAAGCTCCAATTGCTTGAGAAATTTTAAAAAGTACAATCATTAAAATGCCAAATAGAATCGCATAGTTTTTACGGAATTTGTTTAACATAACCTTTCTCCTTTTTTAAGTTCTTTTCTTATCTATTTTATATCAAGAAAGAAATCATATGTCAATAACAAATTATCGAAAAACGATAAAGAATAAAAAGAAAAGATTAATTCTTTTTATGAATGCTTTCAGTTCCGGCTTTTAGAGCGTTTTGATAATAGTCTTCTTTATAATGGATGACATCCATTTGTTTTTGAAGTTCATTCATTTGTTCTTGAAGAATTTTTTTCTGTTTTAAGATAAGCTCATATCGCTTTTGTAGCGTCGAGTCTCCAAGGGCAGCCAATTGAAAATAATGCTTAATTTCTTTAATCGACATACCGGTTGCTTTAAAGCATTCAATGACACGTAAAGAAGAAATTTCATCTTCCGTAAAGATACGATAGCCAGATTCCTTTCTTTTCATAAAAGGAAATAAGCCTTCTTTATCATAATAGCGAATGGTTGAAATGGGTATTTGAAACATTTCAGAGATCTCTTTGATGGAATAGTTCATAGTTTTTTACCTCAGTTCAATTGTAACATGAATTACTTGACTCTAAACCTAACTTTAAAGTTAAAATACAAAAGAGGTGAGAAAATGTACTTAGAATCAATTAAAAATCCAAAAGATATAAAAAGCTATTCCCTACAGGAATTAGAAACACTCGCAAATGAAATACGCCAAGCTTTAATGAATCGTTTATCAAAGCATGGAGGCCACTTTGGACCAAATTTTGGTTTTGTGGAAGCAACCATTGCGCTTCATTATGTCTTTGATAGTCCAAAAGATCAATTTGTCTTTGATGTGTCGCATCAATCGTATGCGCATAAAATGTTAACAGGAAGACAAAATGCCTTTTTATATGAAGAAGAATTTGAATCCATTTCAGGATATACCAATCCAGATGAAAGCGAACATGATTTCTTTAATGTGGGACATACGTCCACATCAATTAGTTTAGCTTTAGGTCTTGCGAAGGCTAGAGATTTACAAGCACAAAAGAATAATGTGATTGCGATTATTGGGGATGGTTCTTTAAGTGGAGGACAAGCCTTATCCGCTTTAGATTATGCGGGGGAATTCGATGGAAATTTAATCATTCTTGTGAATGATAATGACATGTCGATTGCCGAAAACCATGGTGGAATGTATCAAGGTTTAAAAGAATTAAGACAGAGCAAAGGAAAATCCAATCATAACTTATTTAAAGCTTTTGGTTTAGATTATTGTTTTGTAGAAGATGGAAATAATCTTTCGGAATTGATTTCAACTTTCAAGAAGGTAAAAGATTGTGAACATCCAATTGTTGTCCATATTGTGACTGAAAAAGGAAAGGGCTATTCCATTGCAGAAGAGAATAAGGAAGCTTGGCATTGGTCGATGCCATTTGATCCCAAAACAGGTGAAAGTACAATTTCAATGAATCAAGCAGATTATGGTACTTTGACTTGTGATTATTTGATGGAAAAGATGAAAAAGGATGAGAAGGTAATTACCTTAACCGCAGCTGTTCCTACAAATATTGGTTTTACGCCAGAAAAACGAAAAGAAGCAGGAAAACAATTTATTGATGTCGGTATTTGTGAAGAAGTTGCAGTTTCGATGGCCAGTGCTTTAGCGAAAAATGGAGCGAAACCGATTTTTGCGACCTATTCAAGCTTTATTCAAAGAACCTATGATCAAATATCCCAAGATTTATGCATTAATTCCAATCCTGCAACAATCTTAATTAATGCCGGAAGTGTTTATGGGATGAATGATGTAACACATTTAGGTTTATATGATATTGCGATGTTATCCAATATTCCAAATCTTGTCTATCTAGCTCCTACAAACAAAGCCGAATACTTTGCGATGTTGGATTGGAGTATTGAACAAGATCAAGTTCCGGTTGCCATTCGAATGCCAGGAAATGGCGTGATTGAAGATGATCGAAAAGCAGATTTAGATTATTCTTCTCTAAATACATATAAGGTTGAAAAGAAAGGAAAAGATGTTGCGATTCTCGCTTTAGGGGATTTCTATCAAATGGGAGAAGAAGTCGATATCCTTCTAAAAGAAATAGGAATAAATGCCACTTTAATAAATCCTCGTTATATCAGTGGATTGGATCAAGACTTACTCGAAGACTTGAAAATAGACCATTCCATCCTTGTAACTTTAGAAGATGGGATTTTAGATGGTGGATTTGGACAAAAAATTGCTTCTTATTATGGAAGTTCAAAGTTAAAGGTTTTGAACTATGGTTTAGAAAAAGAATTCTATGATCGTTATGATGTAGAAACTTTATTAAAAGAAAATCGTTATACACCTTCACAAATTGTAGAAGATATTCAAAAATTAATGGAATAAATAATCGAGAAAAATCTCGATTATTTTTTTCACAAAGATGAAAGAATGTAAAAACATAAAAAACACTTTTCATTCTCTTACATTTTCGATAGGATAGTAGTGTTGAAAAGAGAGGAAATTATGAAAAGAATAGCGATATTAGGAAGTAGTGGGGGCAATTTATATGCCCAAGGTGGGGATGATCCCTACACAATGATGGATGAAATGTTTGCCCAAGCAGAAGGTGCAGGCATTGAAATTGCTTATATTCAATTTGTCGGAACGACAAGTTCAATGGATACCATATCAATGGATGCGAAGGCAAAATTATATTTTTTAGAAAAAGGTATTTTATGTGAAGGAAATGAGAAAACCTTAAAAGAAATCAATGAAGATGCCAAAAAAATGGATTTAAAACTTGCACTATTGATTGAAGAAGGACAAATTGATGCATTGGTTTTATTGAGTTGTGATCCAAAAGGTGTGAATCAAGAAGCTTTAAAAGCAGCGGCTTTAAAACAAATCCCTATTACGGGAACGGGTGGAACCTCAATGGCCAATGTACAGGCAATGGGATGTAAGGTGATTGCGAGCAGTGGAACAACTGGTACGACCAATCGAACACGAGCAATCAGTGCCATGGCTTCATTGGCCAAAGAATGGGATTTGAAATATAAACCAGTAATTAAAAGTGGAAAATCCAAAGTACAAAGTGGCAATGTATGGAGTCGAATCAATATTCATGGCATTATGATGGCTTCTTTACCCGGTTTTATTGCCATGGCTTTATGTTTAGCCTTATCAAAAATTCCAGGTTGTTCTTCATTAGAGACGGTATTCAATGACTTGGTTTCAACCTTGCCAATTATTTTAGCAGCCATTGCAGCGCGTCAAATCTCCGGTTTGGATGAAATTGGAATTGTTTCGGGAGTCATTGCAGGAAGTATGTCTGTAGATGGTGGCATTATTGGTGGACTTGTTACGGGTATTTTAGCTGGGATCTTTGCCTATTATTTAATCAATCTTTGTTTTAAACACAATGTGCCTGGAACAACCGCAAATATTGTTGCAGGTGGAATTTCTGGACTTGTTGCCGGTTTAATTGGAATGTATGGAATTGCACCAATTGCGCTATTTTTAGGAAATGGTATTAATTCACTTCTTTCGGCCGCAATCGCATTTAATCCAATTCTAGCAGGAGCCATTGCTGGTTTTATGATTTGGTTTGCCCTTATGGGAGGCGTTTATCATGCCGCCATTTTACCGATTGTGATGTTGGAAATGGAAGCCAATGGGTATAGCTTTTTAGGAAGTATTGATATGAACTGTTTGGTTATGGTTTGTGCAGGTGTTCAAATTGCGAATTTAATCAAACCAAAACGTAAATCGGATCGGGTTGCGTGTGTACCGAACTTATTTATTAATTTAGTATTTGGAACCTTTGTCGAAGCCGCTTATCCATTTATGTTTTCAAGTAAAAAGGTCTTTGCGGGAACGATTTTAGCAGCTACCTTATCTGGTTTATTTGTTGGTTTATTAGGCGTAAAAGGAACAGCTTATATTCCAAGTTTTATGGCACCTTTTATGTCCAATCCAAATCATGGCATTCAAACTTTAATTTGTATGCTTCTATCCATATTATTTGCCTGTGTATTTACTTTGATTGCCAATACTTTGGATCAAAGAGAAGCAGATTAATTTCATATTTATTAGGGCTTAGTTCCAAAAATGGAACTGAGTCTTTTTATTTTCTATGAATGTGGAAAAGATGTGAATGTGGAAATTCTAATGTGGAAATAGTTTTCGGATGAAATAAGTACTGTATTATATACAGCGCTTACATTTTTAATTATGATGTACCTGTCAAAAGACAAAAACAAAAAAGAAAGGAGGTACGTCATGAAATTAAAAATGGTAGGCCTAGGAAAAATGGGTTTCAATTTAGCTTTAAATATGAAAGAACATGGCGTTGAAGTTGAAGGCTTTGATGTTAGTCAAGAAGCTCGAGACAAGGCTGAACAAGAAGACATTAAGACGTACGCAACATTAGAACAAATTGTTTCTAAAGAAGAAAAAAATGTGATTTGGGTTATGCTTCCAGCAGGAAAAATTGCGAATGCCGTATTACAAGAATTGATTGGGTATTGTAATAG